>CACZPQ010000019.1 GCA_902783185.1 uncultured Erysipelotrichaceae bacterium | reverse complement strand
TTGTGCTGTTCCATCTACATATATTGCATCTAATACTACATCATAATCCATATTATCGCCTCATTATCTTATATATTTATAATAACATATTTTTATATTATTAACAACAATAATAAAAGAATAACATAAATGTTATTCCTTCATATTATTCATTATTCTTTCCATATTTTTTCTTCATATGTCTACCATATATTTCATATATTGAATATATTAATGAAAATAATAATACAAAACTAATTGCCATTTGAATTCCTATATGGAAATTAGTAATAGATACAAAAGTTGAAACAAAAGCAATAATAAATGCATTTATTATAGATATATGAAAATTTAATTTTCTTAAACTTAATAATTGTTCATTTAAATTAAACTTCTTAATAATATACATATCTTGGCTTGTTAACTTTTCTATTTTTCTTTTCTTTCCTTTTTCTTTAGATAGTATATAAAAATCCGCTAAAAAGATTATAAAGAATATACTTAAGAAGAATATAATATTTAATAATATATTTTCTAAAGTCATATAATCACCAACTCTCATATACTTAATTATATCATGAATAATAAGAAAAATTAGAAATTATTTTGTATTATACTTCCTTAATATAATCTAATAGTTTTAAGAACATTTTTATATATACTTGTTCTAGGCCTAAATTCTTTAATCTCTTTATTTGAATTCTTTTTTTAGATACTTCTAATTTACTAAACATTATTTCTGCTATTCTTTCTTTTAGTGCAGTTTTTAATTGAAGATCATTAATAATGAAATCAATATCTTCATTTATAATTCTTTGTGAATCTATATTAATATTTTGACCCTTACAAATTACTATTATTTGTTTAGTTGTATCTACATCATTTACTTCAATAATAAGATCATTTTCTTCAACACGTGTAGTAAATGCAATATCATCATTATCTTGCTTAACAACAACATCTCTTGGTTCTCTAGTATTTCTAAATCTTATACGATAGTTTCTTCTGTCTGGTATTATTTTAGATTTGCCTTCAAATGGTCTTATAATTAAGTTATAATTATTTTCTAAGTAATTATAATCAAATCTAGTTACAATATAATATCCATCTTCATATAATGAAGAAACTCCATCATCTTCATATAAATTATAAATATTACTCTTACCAGGAAATACATGAACCTCCAATGTTTTTGGTGGATTTGTTGTGTTTATATTTTCTTCCAAATCGGCTAAACAAATAATTGAACCACTTTTAGCAAATACTGGATAATCTTCATCTTTATAAAATAAATAATATCTTTTATCTCCAATAAACCTTTTACCTGTTTTGAAATCGTACCATGTTCCAGGTGGTAAATATATTCTTTTTACAGATCTATTCATTATGCTATCTTTTGGTTTTGTTATTGGTGCAACCAATAATTCAGTTCCAAAGAAATATTCATTTTTAAACTCTACTTCATCATATATTTCTGGAATTAAATAATATAGAGGTTGAATAAGAGGTAATCCACTCTTATGATATTTATAAGCCTCTCCATAAATATATGGAATTAATCTATGTCTTAATAAACAATAATCTTTAACTATTGTAAATGTTTTAATATCCCACTTCCATGGAACTCTTTTATAATAATGACCTTCTTCTGAAGATAATCTAAATATTGGTGAAAAAGTTCCTAATTGAACATATCTTAAATATAAATCACTATTTTCCATACCATTCTTATAACCACCAATATCATGAGACCACCAAGATAGACCTAAGTTACTACCACTTGAGTTAACCTCAGGTAATTTATCCAATGTATCCCATGAAACTAAAGTTTCTCCACTGTAATGAATTCCATAATTATGTGGTGCTACATCAGCAAGTCTTGAAATAATTAACGGTCTAACATTAGTCATTCTTTTAAAATCATTAAATTGATAATAATTTAATATATTTAATTTTTTTCTTTCTTTAGGATAATAATCTACCCAAAAGAAATCTACTCCATTATTATAAAGTGGTGTAATTAATCTATTAAGATATGCAGATATAAATCTTTTTTCAAGTACATTAAATGGTATTATTTGTTTTTCTTTAATACCTAAATCACTAGCTAATTCATCATAATTTCTTTCATGAGTATGAATACCTTCACCTGGATCTATATTTAAACCTAGTTTTATTCCTCGATCATGAAGATATGTTGTTAATTCCTCTGGTTTAGAAAAATACTCTGGATTAAAAGTAAATCCTGATTTATATAGTTGCATATTATTACTATCTTTTATATGCCAATTTTGTCCTAGTAAAAGGACACTAAGAGGTATTTGATATTTATTAAATTTTTGTATTAATTCTTGGATATCTTTTAATGAATATGGTTTAGTTTTATTCCACCATATACCTAAAGAATATCTTGGTATTAATGGAGGATAACCACTTAGTTTAAAATAATCATTTAAACATTTACCAAAACTTCTCTTATACATAAATAAATATATATCTATTCTTTGTCTATCATCTCTAATTAAATATCCTTTTTCATCTATAATTAATGATTTTGAATCATCAATAGAGGCAAAACCATCAGTAGAATATAATCCTTTAAAACTTTCTATCTTTTTTAATAAATTTTTTGATTTATTTTTTTCTTCAAGCATTTTTTCTGCTTGAGTTAGATATGGACTTCTAGTATCTATATTATTAATATAAGCACCAAAGTTTCTAGATTCATCATGCCCATAATACCATTCTTTATCTGTACCATTTAAAGTTACTTTTAAATTTGCATCTTGAGCAAACATGGTACCAACAAATGGTTTTCCTTTAGTATATGTTAATCTAAAATATTCAGTGGATATTGTAATTAATTTATCATTTTCTTGTTTTTCAAATTTAGGAACTTCAAAATTTCTAAATTTTGCAAATTCAGTTGGACGATCTTCAAATTTACCTGCTTCATCAAATTCTAAACGCAATAGTATTTCTGACAAAACAGTTATACGATAGTTACTGCCTTTAAAAACAGCACTAGGATTAGATATTGCATTTTCATAATTAGGTTTAAACTTTTCGTTAATATCTACCATCTTTGTCACCCACTTTTTATTATATATAAATATTTTATCACAAGTAATAAAAAATTACTACACAATAAAAAAGAATCATTTGATGAAACTAACTACATGAAACTTATTTTTCATCTTATGAATTCTTTTTTTTAATTTCATACTTTTTTTATTTACAATACTATAAATAGTTACTTTACCCCTATCTTTATTACCTTCAGATAATAAATATTCTTCATTTATTTTAAACATATTATTCCTCCTTAATCAAAAATATATTTTATATATAATAATATCTTAGTAATAAATGCTGTTAATCTTAGTAATAATAATTCAAATATATTAGCTTTATTATAAGTTTTTTCAAAATAGATTTGCGATTTTTTTAGTATTTTATATTTATTAATTCTTTTTAAATTCTTATTAATAGTTTTAGCATGATCATGAACTACATCCACATCATTATTAATAACTATAGTTTTATTTAATCTTTTTGTTTTAATTCCAAATATATTTTCTTCATAATATAAGAATACATTTTCATCAAAGAAATTAATATCTTCTAAATGTTTAGATCTAATTAAGAAAAAGCATCCAGATACTGTATCTACTTTTGTTAAATGTTTAGAATAATATAAATCATCATATCTTAACTTTTTATTAAAATACTTTTCTCCATATCCAATAATGTTTTGCTTAATATCATCAAATGGAGTTGGTATTCTCCAACCTCTACTTAAACTATTATCTTCAATTATATTTGGAGCAACTATAACTCTAGTATCAGATAAAGTATCTATTAAATCTTTTAAATCATTTTCACTATCTATTATAATATCTGAATTAGATATTATTAAATTACATTCTTTATATAAATCTATTGCTCTTTTAGCACCAATATTTAAAGCATATGAATAACCCTTATTTTCATTAGTTTCTAAAACTTCTAAATGTTTAATATTAATACTTTCTAATTTTAATAAAGAATTATCACTAGAATGATTATCAACAACAATTATTTTATCAATACATTTATAATCTTTAATATTTTTTATTAATCTTATTGTTGTTTCATAATCATTATAATTAACTATTATCATTACATTTTTCATATCTTACCTCTTATTACATTTTAACACAAAAAGGAGTAAAATTGAAACACTTGGTGCAGTTAATGTATGGCCAACAAGTATAGCTATAAATAAAGCTAGAATTACACTAAATATTACAATACTATATTTATCTTTAAATAATACTTTTATTTCTTTAATAATAGGAATCATAAAAGTAATAAATCCAATTAAACCTACTCTATAAAATATATCAAATAAATCCATTTCAATTAATTTAATACTTACTAAATCAGTAGCATAATTAGTAATAAAACCAATACCAAATAATTTACTTAAAATACTAGAATTGAAATATATATTATTAATATCTAATAGAAAAGTTAATCTATCAGAAAATATAAATCTATTAATAAAATTATAAGTAAATAAATCTTTAATATTATTAATACCTAAAAAATTCAAATGTAATTTAATATTATAATAAAAATTAGTCTTAGGTAATATATATATACCTAGTATAATTAATAATAGTATTCCTATTATACTAATTATTATTTTTTTATTATTAACTTTATTATTCTTTAAAAATAAGAATAGATTAAATATAATACTTAATATTAAAGATATTATAATTATTTTACTTCCAATAGTAAAATAATTATATACAATTAATATAATCAATAATACTTTAATATAATTATTGTTTTTATTAAATATATAATAAATAATAAATGGTGTTATTATAGAAAGAATTGCACTAATTTCATTTCCTGAATTAAATAAACCTACACTACCAATTTTACCTTGAGTATATGAATTATAAGATAAATTAAATATATTAGCTATACTAATTAATGATAAGTATATAATACCTACATATATAATATCATTAATAGTTATTTTAATATCTTCCTTATCAACTATAGATATTAATAATGGAAAATAAAATACTTTTAATACATTAGATAATTCAAAATAAAGAACATGTATATCTTTATTAATAATAACTAATACAGTACTTATTATCATAAATACTAATACGGATAGTAAGTAAATAGTTTTATATTTAGAATTATTCTTCTTAACAAATAAATAAAAATAAATAATAAATAATAAAAAGATAAATCTTATTATCATACCAATAGTAATATTTATATTTAAATAATGAATCATAATACCAGTAATTAAATCTATAACTGGTTGTAAATATAAAAATATTTTTAATATTAGTGATATATTATTTTTTAAGTATTTATTCATATGTATTCTCCTTAAATAATATTATACTATATTTGATAATTAATAAAAAGAAAAAAGAATTAATAATTCTTTAATTCATTATATATTTTTTTCTACTTTTTTAGTATTTGTTTCTCTTGTTATAAAATTTCAAACATAACCCATCTATAATATATAGTATTTGTATATCTTATTGTATCTCCAACACTTATATTTATTTCATTTAAGTCATTGATTTGAGTTCCGTTTTTATATATGGTGACAACACCATTAGCTCCACCAGCACCCTGAGGGTTACTTATTACATTAATTATTCCACTAAATTTAGTTGTAAAAGTTATATCTGTATTATACAATGCACCAGTTCTAAAAGCACCACTAGTAATCGTAAACATATTTTCATCATAATACGTCTGAGATGCGCCTTGATATTGTAACAAATCGTACATTATTATAGATTTTCCATTAATTCCTCTACCACTAATAATATATTTTGCATATAAATTTGTTATTGTTGAATCTATTGTAGTTGTAGTCTCTACTTTGTTTGTTAATGTTTCTTCTTTATACCATCCTTCAAATGTATATCCCGTACGTACTGGTGTTGGTAATTCTCCTATTTGCTGTCCTACTACTCCTTTTTTATATTGTTTTTCTAGATATCCTCCATTTGGATTATACTTTATTATTTGATAATTACTATTCTTATCAAATTCTAAATTACATTTTACTTTACTCGTTAAACTTGATATATTTAACTCCCAATTAACATCATCCCATTCTCCTGTTGCTCCTTCACAATTTATATTTGTTAGTATATATCCTTCATTCTTATTTGGTGGTTGACTATTACTTGTTCCATCATAGTTATATGATACTATATTTATATCTCCACCTAGATATTTTACTTTTCCATTTATTAATGTATATTCTTCACTGTTTTGT
>CACZPQ010000018.1 GCA_902783185.1 uncultured Erysipelotrichaceae bacterium | reverse complement strand
TTCATAAAATCCCTTCTTATTATATTAATTAAATATATTACTTATTATATTATTATATTTAGACATTATGTTATCTAATTCAGTTTCATCTATAGTGCTAATATCCTTAGTTATAAATGCTGTAATTGGTCTAATTGTACCATTTTTATATATATTTATATTAGATTTAATATTAATATTATTTTGGTTATCATTATCTCCAAATAAAAGATTAACAGATAATTCAATATTTTGTTTATCATTTTCTTTATTAATTTTAATATTAGCTGAAACATCATAATTATTTCCAAATAAATTTGATTTACAATTAATTTTATATTGATTATCATTAAACTTTTCAAGTGATACACTATTATCTTTATCTTTTTCTATCATGAAAATATTATTTGAATAATTACCACCAAATGTTCTATTATTATTAGAATTAAATTCATATTTATAACCATTATCAGTATTAAATAGTTTTATATTAGTTTTAGAATCATTAGTATTATAAATAACTAATTGTTTAAATTTACCAAATAAACCATCAACATAAATTTCATAATTAATAGTTTCATTTCCCTTATTATTATCAATTATATTTTGAATATTATTTTTTAATTCATCATTATTAATACCGGTAATACTCGATAATGTGTTTAACATACTAGTATCAGTTATATAGAACTTTAAAATATCATTTGTTAATTCATTTATATTAATTTTATATGTAAATCTTGCATAAGTTACATTTTTTCCATTAACAGATGTTTCAACATTATCTCTAGTAATATTATTCTCATTAATCTTACTAATAATTACATCTCTAGTTCTATTAATAACTCTTTTTATATTATCATAATTATCTTTATTATTTAAATTAATATCTTTTATTTCTTTATTAATTGCATAATTATACGCATAAAAAGATAATTGACTTGATTCAACTAATCCATATTTACCATTAATATAAGTATTTAATGTTAATAAATCATTATTATTAGTATTATTTTTTAAATTAACAGTACCTGATAATTTATTGTTTTTAACATCTATTGCACCATTAAAGTTAATCTTATAATCCTTTAATTTAGATAAATCAAATCCATTATCATCTTTATAGTTAGAATCAACTTCAATAGTACCATCAATTCCTAAAGAATCTTCATTGGAATCAAATTGAAAAATATTTTTGTTTACTTCATCAACTTTAGTATTTAAAACATTAAATATTTCAACAATACTATTTTTAATGATAGTTTTCTTATTTAATAATACATTCTCTTTATAAAAGAATAATCCACCAATAGTTAAAACTAATAATACAAGTATTATTATTATAATAAATTTTAATTTCTTTTTCTTTTTATTAATTGGTTCTGGAATATTATCTAAAACTTCTACTTCATTACTATTCACACTAAACACCCTCTCATTATCATAATAATTTTAACATGTAAACAATAAAAATACTATATTTTTTTACAAAATATGACTTAAACATATCGTATATTTTATAATTCTTTGAATAAACTATGATTAGGTGATTAATTTGAATATAATACCAACAATAATAGAAAAGTCTAGCAATAAAGAATATGCATATGATTTATATTCCAGATTATTAAAAGATCGTATAATATTCATAACTGGTGAAATTAATTCAAATCTAGCAAACATAGTAATATCAGAATTATTATATTTAGATAGTATAAATCATGATGATATTTCTATTTATATAAACTCACCTGGTGGAGAAATAACATCAGGTCTTGCAATATATGATACAATGAATTATATAAAAAGTGATGTAAATACCATATGTGTGGGTATATCAGCTTCAATGGGAGCATTTTTATTATCATCTGGAACAAAAGGTAAGAGATATTCACTTCCAAATGGAGAAGTAATGATTCATCAACCATTAGGTGGTGTCGAAGGTAAAGCAAGTGATATTAAAATTGCCACAGAACATATTTTAAAAACTAAAGAAAAAATTAACAAAATATTATCAAAGAATACAAATCAACCATTAAAAAAAGTTATTAAAGATACAGAAAGTGATAACTATATGAATGCAAAAGAAGCACTAGAATATGGTTTAATAGATAAAATAATTTAATAATGAGAAAAGATGATGTTACTACTTTAAATAATTAAATCACTAGAAAATATATAACAATATAAAAGAAGTATTATTTTAAATACTTCTTTAAAAATTGTCCTGTGTATGATTTATCACATTTTGACACTTCTTCTGGTGTGCCAAAAGCAACTATTTCTCCACCACCATCTCCACCATCTGGACCGAGATCAATAATATAATCTGCTACTTTAATGACATCCAAATTATGTTCTATAACTATTACTGTATCTCCATTATCAACAATACGTTGTAAAATATTAATTAATTTTGATATATCGTGTGTATGTAATCCAGTTGTTGGTTCATCAAGTATAAATATAGATTTACCAGTTGCTCTTTTTTGTAACTCTTTTGCAAGTTTTATCCTTCCAGCCTCTCCACCGGATAGCGTTGGTGCAGATTGACCAAGTTTTATATATCCTAAACCAACATCCATTAATACTTGTAATTTATTTCTTACTTTAGGTTGATTTTCAAAGAATACAACTGCTTCTTCAACTCTCATATTTAATACATCATTAATATTCTTACCTTTAAATTTAATATCTAGTGTTTCTCTATTAAATCTAGTACCATGACAAACATCACATGGAACATATACATCTGGTAAAAAATGCATCTCTATCTTTTTAACTCCATCTCCCCAACAAGCTTCACATCTTCCACCTTTAACATTAAAAGAAAATCTTCCTTTATCATATCCTCTAAGTTTTGCTTCTTTAGTTTCAGCAAAAACTTCTCTTATATCATCAAAAACACTTGTATAAGTAGCAGGATTTGATCTTGGAGTTCTACCAATTGGATCTTGAGTTATTTGTACTACTTTATCAACGCAATCTAAACCATCAATAGATTTATGACTACCTATATGCATTCTTGTTCTATAAATATTATTATGAAGTGCATTACATAATATTTCATTAACTAATGAAGATTTACCACTACCTGACACACCAGTTACACATGTAAATGTACCAAGTGGAAATTTAACATTAATATTTTTTAAGTTATTTTCACTAGCTCCCTTAATAGTAATGAATTTTTTATTTCCTTTTCTTCTTTCCTTTGGTACCTCAATTTTCATTCTTCCTGAAAGATATGCACCAGTAATAGATTCTTTACAAGCTTCTATATCCTTAATAGTACCTTGAGCAACTAAATAACCACCTTCATTACCTGCTTCAGGTCCAATATCAACGATATGATCAGCAGCTCTCATTGTATCTTCATCATGTTCTACTACTATTAAAGTATTGCCTAAATCTCTCATATCTTTTAATGATTCAATCAATCTATCATTATCCTTTTGATGTAATCCAATAGATGGTTCATCTAAAACATATAATACACCCGATAATCTTGAACCTATTTGAGTAGCAAGTCTAATACGCTGTGCTTCACCACCAGATAGTGTTCCAGCTTCTCTTGAAAGTGATAAATAGTTTAAACCTACATGATCTAAAAATTCTAATCTATTTTTTATTTCTTTAATAATTAGTTCCGAAATTTCTTGTTCTTGTTTAGTTAACTTTAACTTATCAAAAAATACTATTAAATCTTTAATGGACATATTAACTACATCCCAAATACTTTTATTATTTATTAAAATATTTAATATATCTTTTTGTAGTCTTGCCCCTTTACAAGTTGGACAAACATCTTCACCCATGAAAGTTTCTATCCATTCTCTTATCCAAGAAGATGATGTTTCCATATATCTTCTTTCTAATTGTGTAACAATACCTTCATATGTACCAATTGATTTTCTAACTGTACCTTTACCAGTAATAAAATCATATTCATATATATCATCAGATCCATATAAAATAATATTTATTTCTTCTTCAGTAAAATCTTTTAATTTTTTGTTTAAATCTATTCCTTTAATTTTAGCAACAGTATTTAACTTAGTTGTTTCAACACTATCATTTTCTTCTTGGTTTCTAAAGAATTTTTTAGATTTACCATATTTAAATGCTTTTATACCACCCTCTGGAATAGACAAATTCCAATCAGGTATAAGTAAATTTAAATCTATATGTTTTGTCTTTCCTAATCCCTTACAAGTAGGACATGCTCCATATGGTGCATTAAATGAAAATATCCTAGGCTCAAGTTCTGGTAAAGAAAAATCACATAATGGACATGCGTAATGCTCAGACATTACTATTTCTTTATCACCTAATATATTAATTACTACTTTACCATTAGCAATTTTAGTTGCATTTTCTATGGCTTCAAATAATCTTGATCTAACATCTTCTTGAATTACTATTCTATCTATTAAAACATCTATATTATCTTTTTTATTTTTTTCTAATTTTATTTCTTCAGATAAATCATATATATTACCATTTACTCTTACTCTTACATAACCATCTTTTCTTAGTTTATCAAATAAATCCTTATGAGTTCCTTTTTCACCATGAACAATAGGTCCATATACTTCTAGTTTAGTACCTTGAGGATATTCAAGAATCTTATTAGTCATTTCTTCAACAGATTGTGATGATATTGGTTTTTTGTGAGTAGGACAATAAGGAACACCAATACGAGCAAATAAAAGACGCAAATAATCATATATTTCAGTTACAGTTCCAACTGTAGATCTTGGATTATTATTAGTTGTTTTTTGATCAATAGATATAGATGGAGATAAACCTTCGATAGAATCAACATTTGCTCTTTCTCCTCCACCTAAAAATTGTCTTGCATAAGAAGATAAACTTTCAATATATCTTCTTTCACCCTCAGCATATATAGTATCAAATGCTAAAGAAGATTTACCACTACCTGATACACCTGTCATAACTATTAAAGAATTTTTAGGTAACTCTAAATCGATATTTTTTAAGTTATTTTCTCTAGCTCCTTTAATTATAATTTTATCATTTACCATATCTATCACTTCCAAATTGCTTTATTATTCTATCATAAAAATTACAATGTTTACATAAATTTTCAACTTTTTTATTATTCATAAAATTATTCTTCATGTTTTTTACTCTTGTTTGATTTAATATAACATTTAAATCATCTTTATATATATTACCTAAATTAATAATGCCATTAGTATCTAAGCAACATGGGACCACTGTACCATCAACTAATATACCAATATGTGTTCTTAAACCCATACATGAACCATTATCATTACAATAGTTATTATCTAAATCAGGCCATATAAATTCAGTATCAAATTCAATAAAAACATTATCTCTAATTTTAGTATTACCATTAATATTAACATTATAATAATTATTTAATTTATTTAGAATTTCATCTTTGTATTTAGTATTAGTCCATAATCTATAATTAATAATTGTATTATTATTTAATAAAGATTCACAAGAATCAAATATATTATTAAGGTATTTATCTAATGTTTTATTATATTTTTCATTGTAGGAATGCAAGGATATATTAATTTGATTAATATTTTTATTATCTTTAATTCTATCTAATAAATAAGCATTAGTAGTTATATTAATATTAAAAGAATTGCTAGCTAAATCAATTAGTTCATTTATATTTGGATGAAGTAATGGTTCTCCCATTAAATGAAAGTATAAATAATTAGTATAACCTTTTAATTTATTCATTAGTATTTTAAACCTATCAATAGTAATAAATTCTCTTTTTCTTTTTACTTCATTACAAAAAGAACATGATAAATTACAATTATTAGTTATTTCTACATAAATCTTTTTAAACATATAATACACCTACTTGAGTATTATAACATAGAAAAAGATAATCAGATTAGATTATCCCATAGTATATGGATTTGATTGTGTTCCTGTTCCTCCAGTAATACTTATACTAGATTTAAGGAAGACTACTGGAACCACGCCACGGACACGGCCGGCAGTGTAGTTGTTGACGTTACCACCAGAAAAAACATAGAACACATAGTAAGCGTAAGACGAGTAAGCAAAAGGCGACAAGGTCCATGTATATCCGCTTGCTGGTTTTAACCAATCATTATCCTTACAATTTGCATATGACGAATTACTCCAGTCCGTATTTATTCCTAATCCTAAACATGTTTGCCTATTTGTTGCATTCCCTCCTGCTGTTGCATATAAATAATCACTTGGATAAAATAGTCCTACTTTTCCTGTCCACGAAGATGTTCTTGTTACTGTGTCATTACAATATGTTCCACCTGTACATACCTTTCCAGTATAATTACTTCTTTCTCTTATATATGCTGTTGATGCTGATATACTTTGCCAGTTTGAATCAAAACTTCCAGCATTATTTGATGGTGATCCTAAGTTCCATTTTACACTTTCTATTTGATTTTGTGCTGCATTACTTATTGTTGAAGTTGGTTTTGCATTTGCTTTTGCATTATTATATCCACTATACCAATTTCCATCTGTTCCTATTGTTACATTTCCTAAATAATCGTTATTTAATTCTTGCATAAGGTCAGCTTGTGACCATTCATTTACTCCAGTTCTGTCATTTACTCCAGAAGTTGATGTATCCCATGAATATTCTCCTAAAGACTCTGCTCTTATTATCTTTAATAAACTTTGTACCTGTCCACTTTCGGTTTCTATATTATTCATTACTCCTATTATTCGCCATAATTCATTATTAAATGATACATAGTTATTTGGATTAGCTCCAACGTATCTTAGATTGTTATCTGTTGTTCCATCTGTTAATAGTGAATCTGTTGTTGATGCTATTGAATTTAAATAATCTACTGCTATTTGACCTTGTTTAAAATATAAACTACATTTTGTTTTTGTTGTTGTACTAATAAGTATTGCCCACTTATCAAAATTCCATTCAGCAGTTGCACCATTAGTACATTCTGCTCTATCAAATAGCCATCCACTACCTCTTGCTGGTATTTCATTTACTTGTTCTGTTCCTTTATATATTGCTATTACATTTACATCTTTTGATCCACTTACTACCTTACCATTTATTAAAGTATATTCAGGTGAATTACTTTCAAACTTAGCAAATGTAAAATATATTATTGCAAATAAAAGAATAAAACATGAAATAACTATACTTATTTTTTTTATATAAGTATTTTTATTTTGTTTTAGTTTTATTTGTCTTAATGCTTTTTCTTTATTAAATACTTTCATATATACCATTCCTAGTATAATAATAGCATATTTTGACCCTCCCTCGCAAGGCTTAATTGACAATTAATCATATTTATATTATAATATAAATATAAATAGTAAAGGAATGATATTTATGAACAGATTTAAAGAATTAAGAATTAAAAGAAATATAACACAAGTAGATTTAGCAAAACAAATAGATGTTAAACAAGAAACTATATCTGCTTATGAAAGTAGTAAAGCATTACCTAGTGCAGATGCTTTAATTAAAATTGCTGATTATTTAAATACATCTACTGATTACTTACTTGGAAGAATAAATGATGATAGTCCACTATCAGGATTTAATATCAAAGAAATGAATCCTAAAACATATAAAATGTTAAATAACTTTATAATGTTAAAAGACAAAGAAAAAGATGATGTTCTTTGGTATAGTGAAGCAATTAGAAAAAAAGATATGAATTAAAAAGATCAGGATATATCCTGATTTTTTTCTTTTTTAGGCATACTTTCAAGATCTAATAATTCTTGAAAGTTTCTTTTTCGATACAAAACTCTAACAATAGTTATAGTCTTTGTTACTTCATCCAATGTGTAAAACATATAATAATTTTTAATTCTAAATTTATAATATTTTTCGTTAAATTTATTAGCTTTTGAAAAAACAATTATATATTTTTTAGAACTAACAAAACTATTAAGTAAATTTAAAGCAGCAATTCTATTATTAAGTTTATAAAATATATAGTTTATTATATTATCGATATCATTTAATGCTGTTTTAGAAAACGTTATTTTATACATTAATTAAATTTCTCTCCAACTATTTTATAAACTTCTTCTGGAGTATATGTAGTATTATCTAACTTCATTTCTTTCTCTGCTTCTTTTAATTTTTGCATTATATACTCATCTGATATTTCGTTTTCTTCCATAAATTGTTCTCTTGTTTTAATTTCAAATGGAATACCACTATTTTTAATTATTTGCTTTAAATAAATATTAATTGCAGTACTCATGCTTAAACCAAGATCATCTAATATTCTTGCTGCTTCATTCTTTGTCTTAGTATCAACTACAACATTGATTTGACTTGTTAAACTTGCCATAGATTATACCTCCTTTAATTATATATATCATAATATATATAATAGAGCAAGTATAATAATATATTTTTACTATAATATTTCTATTATAGTACTATTTTATTTTTCTATCTTGCACCATATATACAAACTTCATACTTAATTTATATGGTAAGAATCTATTTAAGAATAATGCTAACTTAACTCCAATTCCAGGAACAATAATTAGTTTTTTCTTTAATGTTTTATCTACTGCTAACTTAGCAACCTTCTTTGCTTGTTCTGATTCTACATTAAAGTGACCACCTGCAACCTTATTAAATTCTGTATTTACCGGTCCAGGACATAATACAGAAATATGAACATTACTATTTTCGTGTTTTAATTCCTCGTATATGGCCATTGAATATTTAACAACATAATTTTTTGTTGAGTAATATGTATTTAGTTTTGGACCCGCTAAAAAACCTGCCGAAGAACCTACATTTAATATATATCCACTATCTCTTTTAACAAAGTCTACCAAGAATAATTTTGTTAATATATGTAATGCTTTGACATTTAAGTTAATCATTTCTATTTCTCTTTTAAGATCAGTTTTATCAGTAAATCCAAATAATCCAAAACCAGCATTATTAATTAACATATCAATATTTTCTTTCTTTGTTAAATTATATAATTTAAATACATTTTCTTCTTTTTCTAAATCCAAAGGTATAATTTTAACATTAGTTTTAACTTTTTCTTTTATTTCTTTAAGTCTATCTTCTCTTCTGGCAACTAATATTAAATCATAATTTAAACTAGCTAAATAATAAGCCATTTCCCTTCCAATTCCCGAAGATGCTCCAGTTATTAATGCTTTCATATAATTCCTCCTAAAATCTTAATATTCTTTCTTTAATGTTTCTATCTAAATTGGTATCTAATTTATTTTTTGCATATTTTATTATTGGTTCAAAATCACTTGTTGTTTGTATATCAGGTCCATATTCACTAACATCATCACCAAACACATATGCACCAATAGTAATTCTATATTTATCTAATACATCTTTATAATAATATTGTAAATCATATAAATATTTATATTCATCTAATGTAATAATTTTTGGAAAATAAATTGCTATAATCTTATACATTTCACTATTCCAATATTTAATAGATATTAAATTATATAAATAACTATCAACTAAACTATCAGGAATATCATATATTTCTTTTAAAACTTTTTTAGTAATATCTATATGATCACCTAAGCCTAAATAATCTTTATTTGTTTTCTTATCAAAGCCATAATCATTATAAACATGAATAGATTGTTTAGATGTAATAAATCCCATAGCTCCAATACCAGAATTCATATTTAATTGTTCATATTTATTATCAAAAAAATCATTAACATTTAATTTATAAAACATATAAATCACCAAATTTCTTAATAATTTTTAATATTATATCAAAAAAAGTTATTTTAATTAATAAAATAACTATTTTTGTAAATAATCTAATAACTTAGGTACCATTTGTTTCTTTCTTGAAATAATACCAGGTAAGAATAAACCTTGTTTTAAATTATCTAAGTGGTATGTATTTTCAACAATTTCTTTAGCACTTTCATTATAAAATATATATGAACCATCTTTAATTACATCTGTTACAAACATTAATGATACCTTATAATCCATAGTATCCATATTATTTAATATATCTAAATACTTGTCAATATTTTCATTAATCGAATCAATATTTAATGTCATAATTTGAGATATACCAACATTATAATTATCTACTTTATATGTTTTAAAATCTTGTTCAAATATATCATGATAATCTAATCCTTTAATAGATGTACCTGCTTTAAACATTTCTAAACCATATTCCTCGATATTTACTTTAGCAATTTCAGCTAGTTTTTTAGCAGTTATTACATCCATTTCAGTAGTAGTTGGACTTTTAAATAATAATGTATCAGATAAAATAGCGCTTAACATTGCACCAGCAATATAATCAGGTATATCAACATTATTTTCCTTATAAATTTGATAAATAATAGTTGATGTACAACCAACAGGCATTACTCTAAATGATATTGGAGCATTACTACCAAATATACCTATATTATGATGATCCACTACCTCCAAAATATTTGCTTCTTCAATACCATCAACACTTTGAGAATCTTGATTATGATCTACTAATATACAATTACATTTTTCATAATTATTTTGATCTATTAATCTAATCATTCCAACACAATGATTACTCTTATCAACAACAGGATAATTAGTATGATTATTTTTTTCTAAAATAGACATAAATTCATCTCTATAATCAGTAGTTTTTAAAGAAATAGGATTTTTTTGATTACAAGCTAATGAAATATAATTAGATAATCTTATTCTTGAAGATGCAACATAAGTTAAATTTGGAGTATTAATAATATTTATTTTTTTAACACTAGCCTCTAATAATAATTTAGCAGGTATTTTAAAATCACCAACAATAATTAACAATTTAACATTTGACTTAATTGCATATTCCATAATATTTAATCTATCTCCAACAATTAAAATGTTATTAGAATTTAATTCAACAGTATCCATAAAAGTTTGACTTTTATATACAGCAGTAATAATAGTACCCTTTATTTCTTCGTCAAATCTTAATATACTAGTTCCATCTAAAACGCTTAAAATATTATCATATGAAGTATTTAAAGTATATAAATCACCATGTATCATATATCTACTGATATCTTTTAAATTTACATACCCTTTTAAATTTTTATCAAGATCAATCATTGGAAGACCAGTAACATCTAATTCTTGCATTTTATTAAAAACTTCTTCTAAAGAAACATTTTCATCTATATAAGCATCCTTAAGATATTTCATATTTTTAATTTGTATTTTAACATCATTTAAATACTTAGGTTCAGGAATATTAAATCTATTAAGAACATATTTTGTTTCTAAATTTATATCACCTAATACTCTAGCTTCAGCATCTATGCCAAGTTGTTTTTTAAGATATGCATATGCAATAGCAGAACATACTGAATCAGTATCAGGTCTTTTGTGACCAAATACATAAGTCTTCATAAATATCCCCTTCCTATTA
>CACZPQ010000017.1 GCA_902783185.1 uncultured Erysipelotrichaceae bacterium | reverse complement strand
GGTGAACCAATACCAATGATTTATTGTGAAAAATGTGGTTGGGTTCCAGTTCCTGATGAAGATTTACCTGTACTTTTACCAGATGTAACTGAATATGAACCAACAGATACTGGAGAATCACCACTTGCAAAAATTGAAGAATTTGTTAACTGCAAATGTCCAAAATGTGGAAGTGATGCAAAAAGAGAAACTGATACAATGCCACAATGGGCTGGTTCTTCTTGGTATTTCTTAAGATTTATGGATCCTAAAAATACACAAGAATTTGCCTCAATGGATGCTTTAAAATATTGGAATAAAGTAGATTGGTATAATGGTGGTATGGAACATACTGCAAGACATTTACTTTATGCAAGATTTTGGGTACAATTCTTGTATAATATTGGATTAGTTCCTAATAAAGAAATGATATGGACAAGAGTATCTCATGGTATGGTTTTAGGTTCTGATAATCAAAAAATGTCTAAGTCAAAAGGTAATGTTATTAATCCAGATGATATTGTAAATGAGTTTGGTGCAGATACATTAAGATTATATGAAATGTTTATGGGTGATTATCAAATGGATGCTCCATGGAGTACTGATTCTTTAAGAGGATGTTCTAGATTTATTGATAAAGTTGAAAGATTGTCATCTAAAGTAAATGATAATGAAGGCTATACTAAAGAATTTGAAACAATACAAAATCAAACTATTAAAAAGGTTACTCATGATTTATCTAACATGGGATATAATACTGCAGTATCTCAATTAATGATATTAACTAATAAATATAGTGAAGTAGAATCTATTACAAAAGAAGATTATCATTTGTTGTTAACTTTATTAAATCCAATAGCTCCACATATAACTGAGGAATTAAATGAAAAATTAGGTTATAAACCTATATTTGAAACATCTTGGCCAGAATATGATGAATCAAAAACACAAGACGATGAAAAAGAAATAGGCGTACAAGTAAACGGAAAATTAAGAGCATCTATTAAAGTTAATGTTAATGATGATGAAGAAACATTAAAAGAAAAGGCAATGAAAGAAGAAAATGTACAAAAAAATATTGAAGGAAAAGAAATAGTTAAAGTAATTGCTATAAAAGGAAAAATAGTTAATATTGTTGTAAAATAATAAAACGATAAGATTTACTTATCGTTTTTTGTATTAGGTACTTTTTCTATTTTAATAGTATATCCAATAGGACCTAAAATTTGTAGCAAAGATTTAATACTAGGGGAATGCATACCAAGTTCTATTCTTGCAATTTTTTCCCTAGGTACATTACTATATTTAGATAGTAATGTTTGTGTTAAATTATTTTCTCTTCTAAATCTAGCAAAATCCTTAATAAATCTTTCATTTAATTCATCAGATGTATAAGAAGTTTCAATATAATTTTTATCAAAATCCATAATAATCCCCTCAATTGCAACATATTGTATCAAAAATATCACAATTTGTAAAGTAAAAAATGTATTTTTCCTTAAAATATAGGATTTTAATTGAAATAATACTTTAAATATATACAAAATGTATCAAATGTGATATAAATTTATGATAATTTTGTTGTTTTTGTTAATTTATGGGTATATAATTTATTGTAATGAAAGGGGTATTTCTTTCATAAATAGGAAATGAGGGTTTTAGTTTTGAAAAAGAAATATACAAAAGAGGAAGTTTTGAATGAAATAGAGTTATATCATAATCATTCATGGTTTGAGGAAATTAAGGAAAGGTCTCAAAATCATTTAAATAAAACTGCTTTAAAATATAGGGGTTTAAATATCACGTATGGAGAATATATTGATACTTGCGAAAAAATATGGGCTCCAGCTTTAAAAAATGCTGGTGTATGCAAAGGAATGAAAGTGGTTGTTTCGATTGGCAGTACTCCAGAATATTGCTATCTTTTTGGTGCATTAAGTATGATAGGTGCAGTAATAAATCCGGTTTCTGATGAATTTGATAAAAAATATTTAGAGGAAATAATAAACAGTTCTAGTTGTAATTGTGTTTTTATAGGAGAAGACAGATTTAACAATTTTTTACCTGTATTTGAAAATATTAATAAAACAGTTATTCCAATTGATTTGGATTATTCATTAAAAGATGGTAATCCATTCGAATGCATTACTGATTTATTTATGCATTATGATAAAAATCAATATAAAGAAAATATTGAAAAGCTTCCTTATGTAAAAAAATTAGATAAATTTTTAAATGAAGGAAAACTATACACAGGACCAGTAAAAGAACAATCATCATTGGATGATAAGTTTACTATTACATATTCTAGTGGAACAACTGATGGAAATAGACCTAAAGGAATAGTTCATGCGAATAGACATTATATCGTTATGGGTAGATATCATGATTCAGAGGTTTCAGGTATTCCAAATTTAAAAAATTCTGTTACTTATTCAATTATTCCATCTCAATCAAATAGTTATGTTGCTTCCGTTTTATCGGATACTTTAATGGAAGGTGCATGTGTTGCATTGGATCCAATTACAAGTAATGAGTATTTTATATATGGAATAAAAATAAATAAACCATTTATGGCCATTGCATCAACAAGTTCTTGGTTGAATGTTGCTAAAACATATTATGGATGTAATCAAGAAATGAGAAAACAATTTGATTTTTCACATACATTGTTTCCAGCTGCCGTTGGTGAACCTCTTGGACCTGGTGAGGAAAAATATTTAAATAAGTTTTTATCTGATGCTAAATTTGGAACAGCTATTACTAAATTACCACATTCTATAACAAAAATGTCTGCCTGTGGTGGTGATTGTGAACATGGTAGTTTATTTATAAGAGAGTTAAGGGCATATGCTAATTTAAGAAAAGATAAAAATATTGAAGAACCAATTGGATTAAAAACATACGATTTTGTTGATATTAAAGCGTTAAGACGTGATGGAACATATTGTAATACGTATGAATATGGAAGACTTGTTGCTAATTCGGTTTGTACTATGTTGGGTTACGAAGATGATCCCGAAAGAACAAAACAATTTTTTATTCAGGATGCGTATGGAAAAACATGGGCTAGTTTAAATTGTTACGGATATATTGATAAAGATAGAAACATTTATATGAAGGGAAGAATAGAAGCTGATCATAATAAAATACCTGATTTTATGATAAGTGATGTTATTCAAAAGGATACAAAAAACATATTATCATGCAGTGTAGTATCTAATAAAATAGATAATGATTATATATATATAGCTTATATTGAAACACAACCAAATTCAAAATCAAGTGTGGATAGTATTGTAAAGAGTCTTGTATTAAGATGTATTGATAAATTTGGTGAAAATCTTACAAAAAAAATATATATTAACGTTGTAGATCATAAACAATCATTTCCTTTAACAATGTGTTTAAAGAGAAATACTACATATTTAAAAGAGTTAGGATTAACGGAAAATTGTGTTAAAGCAAGTGAATTTGTAAAACAAATAGATGATAATCATCAATTAGTATTAAAAAAACATATTTAAAATATGTTTTTTTAATATTTATTTTTAAAATATTTAATTGTTTTTTTTAAATTTTATATGTATAATTATTAATAATAGAATAAGGAAGTGGGTAAATATGGTAACATCATTTTCATTTGTTATATTAAGTGTTATTTACAGTGCATTACTTACTTTTATATTCTTTAGTAGAGTTCATATAAATACTAAAGAAATAAAGATTTATGGTAATTTATTAGTTTGTAATTTAATTGGGCTTCTAATGGAAATAGGTTGTTATGTTATTGTTACTCAATTAGAAATCAACACTTTTGTATTATTTTTTAATAAATTGTTTTTGTGTTATTTCGAAGTTTTTATTGCTATATTTTTTTATTATTTTATTACCATATCATTTGATAAAGAAAACATTTTAATTATGATAAAAAGAATAATAATTATTATATCTGCTATTGTAATGATAACTACTTTTGTTCTTCAAATAAATATTAGCACAGAAAATGGATTATATTCATATGGTCCTGCTGCAAATTTAGTATATATATATATGACTATAATTACAATAATATTAACTTTTATTTTTGCTTTAAGATTTAAGTATGTAAATAAGAAAAAATACATTCCTTGTTTAGTTTTTATATTTGGTTGTGGTTTAGTTGGTATAATTCAAATGTTTTATCCATATATGACACTTTCAACTCCGATGGAAGTATTAGTATTATTTATAATGTATTTTACTATTGAAAATCCTGACGTTCAAATGATTGAACAGTTAGAATTTGCTAAAGAACAAGCTGAAAGGGCAAATAAAGCAAAGACTGATTTTTTATCATCTATGTCACATGAAATAAGAACACCACTTAATGCTATAGTTGGCTTTTCTCAAAGTTTAAAGGAAGAAAATTTACCTGCCGCTGCAATGGAAGAGGTAGATGACATTATTGAAGCATCTGAAACGTTACTTGATACAGTTAATGGTATACTTGATATTTCTAAGATTGAAGCTGATAAAATAGAAATTAATAATACTGGTTATAATTTTAAAAAAGTTTTTGATGAATTAGTTGCTTTATCAAAAGCAAGACTAGGTGAAGATAAACCGATTGAATTTAGATATTCTTTAGCTGAAGATACACCTAGGTATTTATATGGTGATTATACAAGAGTTAAACAAATAGCGCTTAATTTCTTAACTAATGCAATTAAATATACTAAAGAAGGTTATATAGATTTTAGTGTTAAAAATATTACTAGAGATGGTATTTGTAGACTTATTATTAAGATTGAAGATTCTGGTATTGGTATAAAAAAAGAATCAATTAATAAATTGTTCAATAAATTTGAAAGATTAGATAATGAAAATTCTACAATTGAAGGAACTGGATTAGGTTTAGCTATTACTAAAAAGTTAGTCGAATTAATGCATGGTAAAATAATAGTTCAATCTATATATGGTAAAGGATCACAATTTATGGTTATTTTAGATCAAAAAGTACTTGATAAAGTTGAAAATGAAATGGAGAATAATGAAGATAATTATGATGTTGGTGATTTATCTAATAAGAAAATTTTAATTGTTGATGATAATAAACTAAATCTAAAAGTTGCTGCAAGACTTCTTAAATCATATAATGTTGCAATTGATGAAGCTAATTCTGGATTTGAATGTTTAGATTTAATAGGTGGTGGAAATACATATGATTTAATATTAATGGATGATATGATGCCAAAACTTAGTGGTAAAGAAACATTCAAAAAATTAAAAAATGATTCTTCATTTAATATTCCTGTAGTTATTTTAACTGCTAATGCTATATCTGGTATGAGGGAGCAATACTTAGCTGAGGGATTTAATGATTATTTAGCAAAACCAATTGAAAAGAAAGAATTGGATAGAATAATAAAAAAATATCTAGGTAAATAAATAACCTAGATTTTTTAATATTTAAGTGTTAATATATATAATTATAAAAAAGAAGGGATATTTATGGATAAAGTAAATGAACAAGAAAATTTAAATATTGAGGATTTAGATAGTTATAAAATACAATTAATTGATTTAAAAGAAAAATTAAATCAATATAGTAAAATTAAGAATGTTGTTAATATATCCTATATAGTATGTTTAATTAATTTTGCTATTTATTTAAATAGTAATTATGATACTAATAGATATATTACTGGGATTTGTTTAATGATAGTTTTATTTTCTAAATTATATGTTGATGGACAATATGATTTAGAAAAAGATAAAATTGATAATATGGAAGAAAAAATACTAACTTTAAAACAAATGTAATCTTTACACATAATGCTCAATAATTATATAAAAATAAATAAATAAATGATATAATTATGATAGGAGTATATGTATGAAAAAGGTTAGAATTCATGAAAAAAATTATGATATAGTGTTATTCTTAAATAAGAATAGTTTTTTTGGATACAAATTTAATAAAGATAATACTATTGAAAAAATTGATAAAAGTGTTTTTAAATATTTTGACTTTTTCATATGTTCTAATAATTATGAATCTTTATCTGATGAAGATGATTATAAAGTAATGTTGGATAAAGATACTAATTTTAAGCATTATTTTAAAAATGGTAGCGAAGATTATGAAATGTTTTTTAGAAATAACGGAAAACTAGCCATTAATTTTCAAAGTGATAAATCATTAAAGAATATTTTAAGAGATATAGCTGTTATATTTGTTGTTGGATCAACAACTATTAGTTTATCTTTAACTGCTTTTAATTATGCTTTGTTGCACTCTAATAATCTTACTTTAAATAATAATATTGATTTAACAGAGGAACAACAAGAAGATAAAATAATTGCCCAAATAAAAATTAATGATATAACTTATAAAGATGTAAGTAAACTAATTAATGATTCAATTAATTTAGATGATGAAGAAAAGGCTTTCTTAGATAATGAAGCATTAATTACTGATGTACTTGAAATTATTAATGATAATAATATTTCTAAGTATGATTTATTAGCAAGTATAAAGGATATTGATATTAAACCATTTGATGAAGAATATACTGATTATATTGGTTATTATAAATCAGAAACTCCTAATGTTATATATGTAAGAGATTATAACGGTTTAACATCAAGTAATAAAGATACAGTTGCACATGAATATATGCATTTATTTCAATATAATTTTACTGAATATGATTTTTTAAAAGAAGCATGTGCAGAAATTATATCTGATGAATATTATGATGAATCTAGTATTAATACGTATAGTGAACAAGTTAAGATTGTTAAGAAATTAATGGAGATAATAGGACCAGATGCCATATGGTATTTTAATTTTACTGGTGATATTTCTTTAATTGAAGAAAATGTAAAGCCATATTTAAATGAAAATTTATATAATGCTTTTCTTGATTGTTTAAAATATGATTATGAAAATGATATAAATAATACAAATAAAATTACAGCACTTAATCATATTTTAGAAGTATTATATAAAAATAAATATAATCAAGATATAAGTAATGATGAAATAATAAAATTAATTGATGATAATGAAGTTTATATAAAAAGATATTATTTTAATAAAAGATATATTAATAGTGATTATTCTTATTATGAAGATAATGAAAATGTTACAAGTGTATCTATGACTAAAAACGAAGCAATTATTAACGATTATTTGATTATTGAAGAAGGAATCAAAGAATTTATTGAACCTAACGAAATATATGAATTTTTAAAGAATAATCCTAATATAAAAATAACTAGACAATGTACTTATAACGATCAGTTTAAGGAAACCGGAGCTGGTTGTGCTGACGGGGTAATAAAAGTATGTGGTTATCTTGATAATGTATATTTAGATAATATTACTGAAGAAGAACTAATTAATAGGGGAATAATAAAAAATATTAAGTATTATTACATTAAAGAAAGAAAATTAATGACTAAACAAGATTATTTTGATAAAAAATATAATAAAACCAGTGAAATATATTTTACTCCTAATCATGAAAATTGCCATTATGTTTCATTTAATAATGAAAATGATTTTGAGGTTTATTTTTCATCAAAGATTAAAATACCAACTATATATGAGAAATTTGAAGATATAAAGGTAAGGAGGAAACAAAATGATTAATTATTACAATTATTATTTAGTTGCTCTAAATTTAGAAGAAAATGGAATACAACCTAGAATTATTAATTTAAATAATGATATTTTAAAAGAAAATGATGAAAAAGAATTAACAAATTTAGCGTATATTGATAATCTTACTTCTAAATATGATGAAACTGTTTTTAGAAAGTATTTATATGAAAAAGAAATTATCAAAAATACTTTTACTCCAATTTTTATTGTTAGATTATCAATAACTTATAAAAAAGATAGTGATGGAAATAGTAAGAAAAAAACTAATATTAAATATTATTGTCCAATCTTTAAAAGTAAAGATGCTAGTTTAATTAATAATGTTGCGTTAACTACAATAAGACAAAGAAGCTTAGCATTTAGTGATGCTTCATATTTATTAAAATATTTTGAAGATTTATTTTATAAGAGTGAAGAGTATAGAAGTATTGTTGAATATATAATTAATGAACATGATATTAAACATTTATTAAATTATGAATATTATGTAAAAGATAAGAAATCAAATCCAATTAAATATAGTCTATTAAGAGAAGTAGTAAGTACCTTATATGAATTTGAAAAGAGTCAATCTTTTGAAAAGTTTATGGGTGATGTTTATGGTAGGGAAGAATCTGCTTTGAGCATTGTTAAAATATTACCTGAGGTAATAAAAGTTAAGAAGTCAGATTTAAATCCTGTAAGAAGATTATCAGATGAAGAAATTGAAAATATAAAGAATCAAGAATGGGATAATAAAGAGGCAAAGGAACAATTTAGAGGGGATACTATCAATGAAAGAGTTTTATATACGTTAACTTTAGAAGATAGACTAAGAGCTGGTTTAATTGATGGTATTGAATATTCAAATACTAGAGAAAACTATGAAACTAAATTTCGTAAATGACTTGTTATTTTTATTAAATAATAATATAATATTTCTTTAGGAGGGTTTATTGTGGATAAAAAAGTAGAAAAGTTATATAAATTAATTATTGTTGCACTTGTTTTAATTGGATTATTATTTATAATTGTTATTTGTGGTATGTTTAAAACTAAAGATAATAGTTCTAATAACAATTCAAATAATGCATCAACAAATGAATATGATGTATCGTCATTTGATGAATTAAATTTATCTGAGATAGTAAAACTATTTGATGATAAAAAGGGTACATATATAGTATATTTTGGTAGACCAACATGTAATGCATGTGTTAAATTTTTACCTACATTAAAGAAAATGCAAGAAAAATATAAATATGTTACAAAATATATGGATATAACTAATGTTGATGCAACTAGTGAAGATTTTAAAACATTAGCAAAAAAATTAAATAAAGAAGTTACTTTAACTGTAAATGGAGAAACAAAAACACAAGAATTTGGAGATTTTTATGGTTATACACCAATGACATTTATTGTTAAAAAAGGAAAATTCGTTAATGGTATCGTTGGTGCGTATAGTGAAGGTAAATTTGAAAGTTTCTTAAATGATAATGGTATAAAATAGAACATAATTGTTCTATTTTTTATTACAATTATCTATGTATTTGTGACACAATCGCATAAGTGTGTTTGTTATATATGATTATTGGGACGATTATGGGAGGAAAAATTAAAGTAACATTTAAGTTGTCGTATTACCATACTGGTGAAAAATATGGCCAATTGTATGATAAAGGGACAACATTTGATATGAATTTTGATTATGTAAATGAGTTATTTAGTATTGTTGATGTGTAGCACAGCTTTTTACATGTTTACTAATATTAAGTTGGTTTGGGACAAATAAAAAACATCACAATTGATGTTATAAATAAAAATGGTCGGGAAGACAGGATTCGAACCTGCGACCCCTTGGTCCCAAACCAAGTGCACTACCAAGCTGTGCTACTTCCCGATATACAAACAAAATGGTGCTCCCTAAGGGAGTCGAACCCCTAACCTTTAGATCCGTAGTCTAACGCTCTATCCAGTTGCGCTAAGGGAGCAAATAACACTTTTCACAAGCGCAATATAATTATATTAAAAAAATATTAAAAAATCAATAATTTTCTCTAAAAACATATAATTTTAATTTGAAATTTTGTATAATAGTAATGGATGTGGTAGTAAATGAAAGTACTAAGCATAAGAGAACCATATGCTTCTTTAATTACAAATAATAAAAAAAATATTGAAACAAGAAGTTGGAAAACTAATTATCGAGGTGAAATATATATTCATGCAAGTATTAGTAAAGTTAGTAAATTTATTAATAAAAATTCTGATTTAATGAAACTAATTGGTGATGATAAGTTTAACTATGGTTACATTACTTGCAAATGTAACTTAGTTGATTGTATAAAGATGACTAAAGAATTTATTTTAGATATTAAAAATAATCATTATGATCAATATATTTGTGGCGAATATGAGGTAGGTAGATATGCTTGGATTTTAAAAAATATAAAAGTACTTGATAAATTTATTAAAGCAAAAGGAAAATTAGGAATCTGGAATTATGAAGGGAAGTAATGAAATGATTGATGAAGTAAAGAAAAATATGAATAAAGATAGTAATTTATCTATTTATGCTTGTAAAAATAATGAAGCAATTAGATTTGAAAAAGAAGAGGAAGATATTAGACCACCATTTTTTAGAGATATAGATAGAATTATTTATTCTTTGTCATATACTAGATATATAGATAAAACACAAGTGTTTAGCGAAACTGATAATGATCATATAAGTAAAAGGATGACACATGTTCAAATGGTATCTAAAATTGCTAGAACTATCGGTAGAGCATTAGGATTAAACGAAGATTTGATCGAAGCATCTGCATTGGGACATGATATTGGTCACGTTCCTTTTGGACATGTTGGAGAGTCAATTTTAAATGAAATAAGTCTTAGTGTAAATGAAGGATTTTTTAACCACAATGTTCAAAGTGTAAGAGAGTTTATGTTTCTTGAAAATAATGGTAAAGGATTAAATTTAACCGTTCAAACATTAGATGCGATGCTTTGTCATAATGGAGAATTAGAATTAAAAGAATATGAGCCTATCAAAAAAACAAAAGAAGAATTTTTACAGGAATATGAATTATGCTACAAAGATAACTCAAACAACGGAAAATTAAAGCCGATGACACTTGAAGGATGTGTTGTAAGAATTTCTGATATTATTGCTTATCTTGGAAAAGATATTGAAGATGCAATAAGGTTAAATGTATTAAATATTAATGAAATTCCTAATAATATTAAAGATTTATTGGGTACATCTAATAAAGAAATAATAAATACTTTTATTTTAGATATAATAAATAATAGTTATGGAAAGAATTATATTAGCATGAGTGATAATATTTTTAAAGCATTAAAGGAATTAAAACAATTTAATTATGAACATATTTATAATGTTGCAAGTACTTTAGAACAAAGAAATAAATGGAAAACAATGTTTAAAACAGTATTTGATTATAGTTTAGATGCAATTAAAAATAATGATAATAATGCTGATATTAATGTGGTCTTTTTAAATAATATGACTCAAGAGTACTTAAATAATACTACGGATGAAAGAAAGGTAATTGATTATATTGCTGGTATGACAGATGATTATTTAATTAGTCAATATAATAAGATTATTAGTTGATTTTTTTCGAGTTATATAAGATAATATAGTATATAGAGGTGTAGTAAATGGAAAGACAAAAATATAATTATCATAAATATAGATCATATTTAATTGTATTTGGTATTTTAACATTATCATTTGTTTTAGTCTTTGGAGGCTTGATATTTAGAAGTAAAACACATCCTGATTATCCACTTGTATTTACTGATGCAAATAATAGATTAATGTTTATTACTAAATCAAATAATAATAAAAATGATATAGCATCTATTAGTAATGCTAGTATTGTTTATGCTAATAGTAATACTAGATATTTATTATATACTAATAATAACGCTTTATTTTTACTTGATACTACTGTTGGTGGTACAGGGACTAAAATATCTAATAATGTACTTAGTTATGGTTTTTCGGTTGATGATAAATATGTATATTATATAGATAATAATAATGATTTCTTTGTTTATGGAAGAAATGATAATAAAAAGATTAAAATGGCTGATAAAGTTAATAAGGTAGAGCTAGTTAAAGATAATCATTTAATATATAATCAAAGTGGTAAACTTATCTATCAAGAATTGAATTCAAATCCAGTTGTCGTATCAGATAATTATTTAACTGTTGAATTAAATAAAGATTCTAAACTAATTTTATATTCAGTAATAAATGAAGATTTAAAAGATTATTATATATATGATATAACAAATAATGAAAGAAAAATTGTACTAGATGGTATAACTAAATTATATACAAAAGATAATAATTTTACTAAGTTTATTTATACAACACCATCAAACACTGTTAAAGATGTATCTAATGCTTTAAGAGATGAATATTATTATACTGATAAGAATTATCATTCATATGAATACACTGATTTTACATCAGGTAGAGTGAATAAAGCACAATATGAAGCAAATCAATTTTTAGGTAAACAAATTGATTTTAGAAATGAACTTAGAAATTATGTAAAGAATTATGGTAAATTAGGTAATGATTTATATTATAAAAATAATGATACAATTAGTTTAGTTGCAGCAAATATTAATAAATTATATTATTATGATTTAAAGAATCAAGTTTATAGTTATACTACTTATGCTTTTGAAAATAATGTAATAGATATTTCAAATTATAAAGATGATGATATTGAAAAATTTTATAGTGATTTTGATGCTGCTAGATTAAATAGTATGTATTATAAATCTGGTAATGCAAGTCCAACAATGACATATAAGAATGTTACAGGTACTGCTAAGGTTGATATTAGAAATAATGATTATTATCTATTTGTTGAAAATAATGAATTATTTAATTTATATCATAGTAAGATTACAAATAGAAGTGCTAAATTAGTTGGAGAAATAGATCATAATTTATTATTAAGTAGATTTGTAGATGATTATTCTGATGGATGTTTATACTTTACAAAAAAAGATGATAAATATATTTTAAATGTTGTTAATGAAGGAAAAAATAAAGTTCTTGCTGAAGATGTTAATCCAAAATATCTTGCCGTTTCTGAAGGAAAAGATAGTATTTATTACTTGAAAGTGACTGGAGATAATATTTGTGATTTAAATTTATACAATGGTATTAGAACTAGTAAATTAGCTGATAATGTGTATAGTTTTATGTATATTAATAATGATTTAATTTATGTTACTAAAGATTATAAAACTCTTTCAAATACTTCCGATTTATATAGACTTGATGGTAATCATTTAACATTTATTTATAAGGATATTGCTGATTGGTATAGCCCATTAAAAGATGATATTGAAGAAGAACAAACAGAGGAAGATATTTAAATTCCTCTTTTTGTGTAGTATTTTTTAATAAAATAGCCATAATAAGGATAGGTGATTAAATTGACTTATAAAGAATATAAAAATAATTCATTTAATTTATATACAATTAAAACTGATCGTTTTAAAACGTGCTTTTTAGATATTATTTTTTATAACAAAGTTGATAAGAATTTAATAACTAAAGAAAATGTTTTTGGGTCTATGATTCAACATTCTAGCTTAAAATATCCAAAAAGAAAATATGTTGTTGAACATTCTGAGGATTTATATAACGCACAATTTTATACAACTAAAGCTAGAATAGGTAATGTAAGAATTATTTGTTTTTCTCTTAATTTTTTAGATCCTATATATACTGATAAATCATATTTAAAAGAAGTAATAAAATTTCCTTTTGAGATGATATTTAATCCAAATATAAAAAATGATGAATTTGATGAAAGAACATTAAAAATAATTAAAAATAGAGTTCGTGCAAATATAGATAGTGCTAAGGAAGCACCTGTTAGATATTCGATTAAACAAGCTATTAAAAATATTGATGCAAATTCTCCTGCTGCCATAGATATGGATGGAAATATAAAGGATTTAAATAAAATTAATTCTGAAAAATTAGCTGAGTTTTATAAGTATTTTTTAGATAATTATTATTGTGATATATATTTAGTTGGTAATTTAAATATGGATAAAATGAATATCATGATTAAAGATTTGTTTGATAATGATATTATTAAAACAAGCAAATTTGATTATCATTTTATTAATAATTTTAAAAGTAAAAAAGAAATAATAGAAAAAGATAATTATGATCAATCAACATTGGTTTGTCTTTATGATACTTCTAAACTAAGTGATTATGAAAAACAGTATGTAATGGCTGTATTTAATTTTATATTTGGTAATGGTTCTTTAACAAATAAATTATTTACTAACTTAAGAGAGAAGAATTCTTTATGTTATAGTATATCTTCAAGCTATCAAAGACATGATAATTTATTAATTGTTCATTCTGGAATTGATGCAAAAAATAAAAATAAAGCAGTAAAACTAATTAATAAATCTTTAAAAGAAATGCAAACAGGGATGTTTAGTAATGAGGATGTAGAAAATGCTATAAAAGCATTAAATAGTGCAATTAAGGAAGCATCTAATAATCAAAATTCATTAGTTAATAATTATTTTAGTCATAATATGTTTGATTATCCATTATTAAATGTTATATCAGATAAAATAGGTGATGTTACTAAAAAAGATGTTGTTAGTGTTGCAAATAAATTAAAACTAAATCTAGTATATATGATGGAAGGTGAAAGTGATGAAGGAAATAAAGCTTAATAAATTAAATGAAGTAATTTATTATGACGTTTGTGATAACGGCCTTGAAATATATATGTGGACAAATGATAAAGTAAATAATTATTATGCTACATTAAATGTAAAATATGGATCTTGTGATACTAAATTTAAGATTAAAGATAAGGAATATAAAGTTCCTAATGGTATTGCCCATTTTTTAGAACATATTAATTTTCACGAAAGTGATGGGACAACTGCTGATATGTATTTTAATAAAAGTGGAAGTGGAACGAATGCATTTACAACATTTGAATATACTGCTTATGAAATATTTGGTTCCAATGATATTTTAAAAAATGTTGGCCATTTACTTGATTTTGTTCAAGATAAAGCATTAAGTGATGATATCATTGATAATGAAAGAAATATAATTATTGAAGAAGCTAAAATGGGAAAGAATAATCCTGGACAGAGATTATTTTATGAAAGTAATAAAGCATTATATAATGTGAATAACAAAAGAAATGAAATTGTTGGTAGTATTAAGGATATAAATAGTATTACTAAACAAGATTTAAATCTTGTATATGATACTTTTTATAGACCAGATAATATGTTTATTGTAATAACCGGCAATTTTAATCCTTATGAAATAGCTACGATGATAAGAGAAAATCAAAGTAAAAAGAAATATAAAGAACTAAATGTAAAAAAAATATATGATAAAGAAGATGTAAAGGTAAATAAAGATTATATTGAAATTAAGGATAATATAGAAATACCTAAATTATCTATTTCTTATAAAATGAATAGAAAGAGATTTAAGGATTATAATGATGCTATTTTAAGGATATATCTTAATTTAATAATGAATGCTAATTTTGGACCAACAAGTGATTTTAAAGAAGATTTAATGGAAAAAGAATTAATTTATTCTATGTCATCTGGTATTAGTGTTGAAAAGGATGTAGTTATTTTAGATGTAATCGCAGAGAGTAAATATCCTAATGAACTAATAGAAGTAATAAAAAATAATTTTGATAAACTATCAATTACTGAAGATAGATTAGAAAGAAGAAAAAAATGCAATATAGCTTCATTAATATCTGGATTAGATAGTATTGAATATGTTAATTCACATATTGAAGATGATATTATCTATAATAATAAATTAATTAATAATATTTATGATGTAATAAAAAAAATAAATATAGATGATGCTAATAAAATATTAAAACATTTAGATATATCAAATTCATCTATTGTAGTTATGCTACCTGAAAAATAAAAATCTATTCGAATTTCGAATAGATTCTTTTAATTGTAATATTTATTAATTCTTTTAATTAATTCTTCTTTGCCAAGATATTTAATTAAATAATATATATTAGGTGATTGATTTTTCTTACAAATGATTACTCTAAGTAATGCACAAAAATCAGATACCATACCTATATATTTATCAGGATTTTCTTTATATTCTTTTTTATCACTACAATATCCATTTAAACTAGCAAATTCTTTTAATTTATTGAACCATTTTTCTTGATCATCATTTTTATCGTAAATATTATTAATATAATCTAATACAATATTTTTATCACATGACTTAATTTCAAAATATACATCATTGTTTTCATCAAATAAAGTAGGGTACATATACCAAAAATATGATTTAACTTCATCTAAAGCACCAATATCTTTTCTTGGTCTTTCAATATCTCTTTCAATATTAAGGATATTTAATGTATATTCCTTATTTTCATTAATAACTTTGTTGAAATCAACATCATATTCTTCAGTATATTTATCTAACATATCGAATAATTCAGTATTTTTTAATCTTGAAAAATAAATTTTAGATATAGACATTAATTTTTCAATATCAAATGCTGTTCCACCAATAGGCATCTTATCAAACTCAAAATTGAAATCGTCAATAGTTTTATCTGGATTATTTGTATACCATTCTTCAAAATCATAGTTTTCAATTGTTGCTAGATACAATCTTATTACTTGAGTAGGAATACCTTTTTTAACATAATAAGAAATGGCAGCATCTTCATCTTTTCTTTTTGATAATTTTCTTACAATGTTTCCTTCTTTTTTAGTAATAGGAGCTATATGTGCATATTTTGGCAATTCAAAACCTAATACTTTAAATAATTGTTCATGAATAGGGTAAGAAGAAACCCATTCATCACCCCTAATTACATGTGTTGTATGCATTAAGTGATCATCTATAGCATGAGCAAAGTGATACGTTGGAAGTCCATCACTTTTAATAATAACTTCATCTATATCATTTTCAGGCATTTCAATATCACCTTTAATTAAGTCGTGAAGAACAACTTTATTATCAAAATTTCCTGGAGATTTTAATCTTATAATATATTTTTCACCATTTTTAATACGTTCTAATACTTCTTCTTGAGATAAATCTCTATCTTTGGCATATTTTTTATATATTCCAATTCTTAATTTTTTATGAGCTTGATATTCTCTAATCTCATCTAAATACTCTGGTGTTGCAAAACATGGATAAGCTAAACCTTCTTCGATTAATTTTTTAGCATAAGCTTGATATATATCTTTTCTTTCAGACTGCAAGTATGGACCATATTCTCCACCAAATCCCATTCCTTCATCAAATGTAATACCTAAATTTTTAAAATCATCAATTATACCTTGAACACCATTTTCTACAGTTCTTTTTCCATCTGTATCTTCTATTCTTAAAATACAAATGCCATTTGTTTGCTTAGCAAGTTGTAAATCTGCAAACGATGCATATAGTGAACCCATATGTACAAATCCAGTTGGTGATGGTGCAAATCTTGTTACGAATTGACTTTCAGATATATTTCTTTTTGGGTATTTTTCTTCATAATATTTCCAATCGTGTTCAACATTTGGAAGTAAAAAATTAGAATATTCTTCATTTGTCATAAAACTCATTCCTTTTCCACATAATAACTATCAGTAATTATACTATATTTTTGTTATTTTTTAAAGGGTATTTAATTAAAATAAAAAACCCAATTATTTGGGTTATTATCTTTGGTTGCCTAGGTAGGATTCGAACCCACGAAATCGAAGGGTCAGAGCCTTCTGCCTTACCACTTGGCTACTAGGCAATAAATACTTATATAGTATAACACTTTTTTTAATATTTTAAAAATATATACATATAATTATTCTAGGAGATGATTGAATGAAAAATATTATTCCTTATGAAAAGGATATTGAATTTGATACTAAAATTGCCGAAATTACAAGTATTTCACTTGAACATGAAGAAACAACTAATGGTAATGAAATAACTGGTGAATTTATTATATCTGGTGATTATAAAGCACATCAAATAAGTGTTAATAAAGAAGATTTTATGTATAAAATCCCATTTACTATAGAACTTTCAGATAATATTGATAGAAATTCTGTTAATATAGATATTAATGATTTTACTTATGATATAAAAGATAATAAAATACTTTCTTTAAAAATAGAATTAGCTTTTGATTATAATGAAATAGAAGAAGTTAAAGATGCTGAAGTTGTTGAAGAAACTCAAGTTGATGAAATTGAGGATAATACATCAGAAGAACAAAGAGAAGAAGAATTAGATAGAGAAATTGAAGAAATGATTACTAAAAATGATGATGATTTAGAAACTAATACTAAAATCATTAATTCAATGACAAGTGAAAACACTTATGTAACTTATCATGTTTATGTTGTTAATGGTGATGATACTATTGAAAGTATATGTCAAAAGTTTAATGTTAGTAAAGAAGCACTACATGAATATAATGAATTTGAAAGTATTAATGTTGGTGATAAATTATTAATTCCTTTAGAAGATGAATAGATCTATTGAAACTTTAAAAGAAATATATAAACCATATAGATACACTTATAAAGGAAATGCAATAATACTTGAATCTACAAATGGTAACGTTGTTGTTAAAGAAAGAAAAAAAGATTTAAATAATTTATTTAGTTATTTAAAATCTAGAAGTTTTGATAATTTTCCAAATATAATTGATGATTCAAGAAGTGATATAGATGTATATGAATATATTGAAGATATTAAATATCCAAAAGAACAAAGAGCAAATGATTTAATAGATTTAGTTGCTAATTTACACAATAAAACATCTTATTATAAAGATGTTACTGAGGATAATTATAAAGAAATTTATGAGAACATAAAAAGTAATTTAGATTATTATTCCTATATTTATGAAAAATATTTTGATGATTTTTTTAAAGAAATATATCTATCTCCATCAAAATATCTATTTATGAGAAATTATTCTAAAATAAACGCAAATATAAATTTTTGTAAAACACAATTAGATAATTGGTATGATTTAGTGAGTAATTTGAAAAAGAGTAGAGTGAGTGTTATTCATAATGATTTATCACTAGATCATTTTTTAAAAAAAGATAAGGGATATTTAATTAGTTGGGATAAATCAATTGTAGATACTCCAATATTAGATTTAGTAAATTTTTATAAAAAAGAATATTTAAGTTTAAATTTTGATAACTTATTAAAAAACTATATTAATAGTTTTAAATTAAATGATGAAGAATTAAAACTATTCTTAATTCTTATATCTATACCTCCTACCATAGAGTTTGATAATGATGAGTTTAATTCTTGTATTCGTTTAAGAAAACAATTGGATTATATATATAAAACTGAAAACTTAATAAGGCCATATTATTCTAAAGATAAGAAAGAAAAATAATCCTATTTCTACAAGTAGGAAAAATACATGTGTTCTAAATGGTAATATTAAAGTTAATATTATTTGATAAAAAATTAATATTGATAAACATATTAATGCAATAAAATAAACAACTCCTGGAGTTCTTGGTGGTCTTGGACACATAATTATCACCTATAATATATTATGATTATTATATTTATTTAGGTAATTAAAAATACTTATTATTAAGTATTTTTATTTAATAAAATGTTGATTTGGCCTTGCGGGGGGGGG
>CACZPQ010000016.1 GCA_902783185.1 uncultured Erysipelotrichaceae bacterium | reverse complement strand
TTTACATCGAGTTTATTTCAAATGGTGGCTCCAACGGGAATTGAACCAGTGACACAAGGATTTTCAGTCCTCTGCTCTACCGACTGAGCTATGGAGCCAAAAAAATGGCGGTTCGTACGAGATTCGAACTCGTGATCTCCTGCGTGACAGGCAGGCGTCATAGGCCTCTAGACTAACGAACCATTGGTTGCGGGGGCAGGATTTGAACCTACGACCTTCGGATTATGAGCCCGACGAGCTACCGGACTGCTCTACCCCGCGATGATTAAAAATAAAATGGCGGAGGGATAGGGATTCGAACCCTAGCGCCGCTTGCACGACCTGCTGGTTTTCAAGACCAGTCCCTTCAACCGGACTTGGGTATCCCTCCAAGGTTATTTCACCAGCAACATATAGATTATAGCACACCTATTTTTTTATTGTCAATTCAATTTTAACAAATTAAGTTAATTTTTACTTGATATTATAAAAAAAGTGTTATATAATTTAATAGTCTTATCAAAGACAAGTGCCCCCCCGAGTGGCGGTATTGGTAGACGCACAGGACTTAGGGCCTCTTACAATTTGGAAGGCCTTGAGCACTAGCTTAAGAAATTAGCTATGTGAATTTGCTTAAATTCGGGGAAACCTTCCAGATAACGCTGATGGCAATCCCGAGCCAAGATTTACGACAGTAAATAAGGTGTAGAGACTTAATAGGCAATACCTAAGTTACATTGTAATATGGTAAAGAGAAAGTCCAGACTACAAACATTTTAATGGTAGTGAAAACTATAGTGGTAAGAAAATCCTGCGAGCTTTAAACCTCGTGCCGGTTCAAGTCCGGCCTCGGGCACCATTATTTATTGCCTCGTAGCCAAGTGGTAAGGCATCAGACTTTGACTCTGACATTCCGGTGGTTCGAGTCCACCCGAGGCAGCCATCTTTTTTGTATATGCCCCGTTAGCTCAGTTGGTAGAGCATTTGACTTTTAATCAAAGGGTCTGGAGTTCGAATCTCCAACGGAGCACCAGTTAGAATAAGCGTTTGTGAGAAATCACAAACTTTTTTCTTTGTCAAAAGTGGCATAAAAAGTGGCATACTACTATTATATTGCTATAATTCGGTTAATATACTATTCATTTTTATAGCGACATCTTTCTTTGATTTTTCAATAACATGACTATACATATTAAGTGTTGTTGATGTACTAGCATGACCAACTCTATCACTTATCGTTCTTATATCTTCATTATTATTAATAAGCAAACTCACAGATGTATGTCTAAGAGCGTGAAAAGTAATATAAGGTAAATTGTTTCTTTTCAACAACTTTTTAAACATCTTCGATAGTACATCTGGATAATATGGTTCTCCTATTTCATTAATGAACACATAACCAGTTTCATTCCATATATCCTTATTCTTATATTTTAAATCCTCTTGATATTCTTTTAATTCCTTTAAAGCATTCATTGATAACTCGGTTATACACACCTCTCTTTTTGAATGTTCTGTTTTAGGATCCGATACTACAATCTTTTTGCCTACTGCAACTCTAGTTCTTTCAATGCGTAAGCGAGAATTTTCAAAGTCAATATCATCCCATTTTAATCCATTAAGTTCCTCTCTTCTCATTCCAGTATCTAATCCTAATATTATCGGTGCTCTATATTTGATAGGTTCATTTTCAAGTGCTTTCAACAAATCACGAACTTGCTCATAATCATAGATCTTTTTTTCTTTCTTTATAATTCTAGGTTTCTCTATATCTCTATTTGGATTATAATTGATTACTTTCCACTTGCAACCTTTTTCAAATATATTATTAATCAAATTATAATGATGACAAATAGTGTTTGTACTATAATTATATTCATTTGATAATTTGTTATAATATCTTTGTAATATATAGGGAGTTATCTTTTCAACTTTCTCATTACCTAATTCTTTTAAAATAACCTTTAATAATGATTTATAATTATTTAAAGTATTATCTCTTATTGATACTAAGCAATAATCATTTATAAACATATTTGTTAAATCTGAAAAAGATAACGACTTATTCAGATTTATTTTATTTGATTTAACATCATTTCTTAATTCTGCCTCTTTTAATCTTGCTTTATTGTATGTTCCGTAAAAGATTTGTGATTTTCTTTTTCTTGCTCCGTTTATAAAACCACAATCAATAGTGATTTTATATTTTTTATCACAAACATATTGTATCACTTCTTTCTTTTTACCTCTCTAATATTATTTGTGATTATGATGATATTTACAATATTCACCACAATACTTTCCATCTTTTCTACCAAAAAAGAAGTCACCACAATATTCACATTGTTTTAAATATTTATAACTTTCATATCTTCTAGAAATAACAAACAAATATCCTAAACTTAAAATATCTGATATTCTTTTATTTGCAACTAAATTACCTGTTTTATCTTGTTTATATTCTAATTGCATATTTAGATTAATTGAACCATTAAAACTATTATCTTTGATTTGGTTATATACCTTATATATATTCAAACATTCATCAAAAATATAAAGTATATCCTCCATTGATATATGATTGAATTTACTTAGTTCATTATCCGGTTCATATTGTATCTCTAGAAATTCTTTTTCGGAAATACCACAAGAAGAAAACCATTTTGTTAGGTACCTTTCTAATTTTTTATCTCTTAAGTATTTAGTATCAATAACATTATCATTATTATAATCAATATTATTAACATAATCTAAGTCGATATTTTTAAAATCACCTTTCAATTTAAATAATTCAATTTTAACGTTTTCTTTCGTGTAATCCTCTCTCGAATTAACAATTTGTTGTATGTGAATATTGTTTTTATATTTAACATACCCAATAGCAAAATTATGGATCAAATCTTTATTGTCATGTAAATATTTACCTAAATTATAACAAGCAGACGCAACCTTAGTTTGACTTTGTAAAGACGCCTTACTACTATCAACAATAATCGCGTCACCCATTGTTATGGCAACGTCATAATCTTCGGGTTCAATATAAACACCACTCGCATAAATTTTAATATGTTTTAGGTTCATAAGTTTCCTCCTCCCTTTTAAGTAAAACATATCATTATTAAGCATTTCAATAGAATTATCCATAATTCCGCCTCCTACCCGTTTTTTTACCCGCTTTTTAACTATTTTTTTAAACGGATATACAATATTATAGTGCATGAGGGGATAAAATACAACCCTTTAAAATAATATGAAAGGAGGAATTATAATGAACGATAAAATAATGAACATTATAGAATTATGTAATTATTTACATTGTTCTGAGTCACATATAAGAAATCTAGTCGCAAGACGAGAAATTCCTTATTTCCGTTTAGGATATAAGATTTGTTTCAAACTATCTTCAATCAACAAATGGATCGATGAATACAACAAAAATGAAAACAATTAATTGCTATGGTATATATATAGAAAATAAATATACTGATTATGAAACAATTAAAAGAAAACAAAAAAATATTTATCAACTAATAAAAAGAACTATTTCAAATGATGTTAGATTTAAGGATATTTCTTTTATAATCGGTATTTCAAATACAGATAAAAAAGACATAAAAATAATATATGCAAAAACAAATAAAAAAGGAAGACCTAAAAAAATAATACTTGGAAAAAAAATACAATGGCATTTCCATATATATATACTAACAAAAGAAAAATACATATCTTATCTTGGAAATGAGATATGTAAAAAATTAAGAAAAAAAGAATATTCAATAAAACAATTTAAACATGACAACGGAGAAAAAGCAATTGAATACATTAACAGACAATGTCAAAATATCTGGATGTATGGTGATTATTTTAAGTCACATAATAATAAAGAAAACGAATAACAAATTAAGAATAGCATTTAATAAATTCATTGTTTTTGTATGTATGTAATAAATAAATATATATATTATTAAATATATATATTTTTTTAATATTAATAATTAATACTAATATATATTATATATTTATTATTTATATATTATATATAATAATAATATTATTAGTCTAAATCATCAAATAATTGTTTAGGATGTATTTCTAATTTTTTAGATATAAGATATAAAGTATTAAGAGATATAGTTCTAAAGGTATTACTTTCTAGATCACTAATAAATCCAACAGATAAACTACATAAATCTGCTAATTGTGATTGTGTAAGATTTTTTCTTTCACGATATTTTTTTATATTCTTACCAACTATATAATAAATAATATTGTTATCATTATTATTTATTTTTTTCATATGTCTCACCTATTAATATTTTTTCATAAAAAAGGCAAAATATACTTCGATAGATAGTCGTACCATGTTATAATAACTATCAAAGGAGGTAAAGCGATGAATTATCAGATCATTGTTAAAATTTTATGAAGAAGAATAAGAAAGATTTATTTGAATTAAATGATAATGAACTAACATTATTAAGTGATCTATACTTTGAATTAAAAGACATAAAAGATCTGTCAAAAATACTCCACTCTACTATTCTAAATCTAACATCTGTTGAAAAAGTATTTGGAATTAATACTCCAGAAAATTTTTATCCCATTGACGACGGATTAAAAGTATTAAGTAGAGATATTGTCAATAAATTAGAAGTCACATCAAAAAAATTTGATAATTGTTATTTAGATATTATTAAAAACAATGATAAATAGATTATTTTATAGTATAATACATTTAAATTAAGTGTGGTGGTAATTATAGAAACAAAAGTATGTAACAGATGTGGTATTGAAAAACCTATAACAGAGTTTTCTTATAGGAAAAAGGAAAATGTATATAGAAATCCATGTAAGGAATGTAAAAAGAAATATTTAAAAGAATATAGCAAATTAAAGAAAGAAAAACTTCAGGAATACAGAAAAGAATACTATAGCAAAAATAAAGAGCACAAATTAGAATATCAAAAAGAATACAGAAAGCAAAATCTAAATTTAATTCATGAAAAACAAAAAAAGTATAATAGTTCTGTTTATCCTAAAACTAAAGAATATAAAAGTGAATATTATAAAGAGAATAAAGAAGAAATTATTATTAAGCAAAAAGAATATATAGAAAGAACATTACCTGAAAGAAAAAAATACCGACATAAACACTACATGGAAAACAAAGAAAAAATATATTCTTATGTTAAAAACAGAAAAAAAACTGATGTTGTTTTTAAATTAAAATGCCAAGTAAGAAATATGCTATGGGAAAGTTTTAATAGAAAAAGTAATTGGAAAAGAATTAAGGGAAAAGAAATTTTAGGATGTGATTTAGATTATTTTATTAATTACTTATTAGAGACATATAAAAATAATTATGGTTATGAATGGGACGGAAAAGAAGAAATACATATAGACCACATAATTCCCCTTGCCTCTGCAAAAACAGAGGATGAAATAACTAAACTATGTCATTATACAAATTTACAATTATTAAAATCTGAGGACAATCTTAAAAAGAGTAATAGATTAGATTGGAAAATCAATAAAGAGGTGTAATTATTATGAATAATAAAAAGATAGATTATGTAATTGTTATTAGTGCATTATTCCTTATTGCCGGAATATCAACTGATAACAAGGTAATTAATATTATAAGTTTTTCAATCTTATTAATAAGTTTATTATTAAAAAAATTTGATTTTGATATTCCAATTGTTAAGAAAAAAGTCAAAAAAACAGGAAAAACAAATAAAACAACTAGCAGAAAAGTAAATATTGATAAGATTAAATATTTTAGGGATGATATAAATAATTGGTTAAATGAAGACAAATTAGAATTTGCGGATGAATATAATTATTATGAAAATAATGTTTGTGCAAATTGCGGTTGTGTACTTGATACAAAAATCACTTCTTCAAAAACATGTAAATTTTGTAATAAAAAAATTGTTTTACGTACTAATAAAATAACTTCAAAAAAATTGTTTCTTTCTGAAGAAAGAGCAAGAGAATATGATCACCATGATAAAAAAAGAAGTGAGATATTATTTTTTGAAAACATTATTGCCCCACGAATATCAATATATGAAAAATACATGAATGAATTTTATAGACTAAAAGATAAAGGTTATGATCCTAGAAATGTGGTATGGCCGTTTATCGGTTATGTTGGTGGAGAAATGGACAGAATGGCATACAAAGAATTTATGAAAATTGTTAATTTACCAGAAAAAAGAATGGCAGAAGAAAGTTTTGAAATAATTAGAAAGTTCTTTTTGGCAAACACACAGTATTATATAATGGCAGAAATCGCAGATTATAAAGAACAAAAAGATATTGCTATGAACCTCTACGCCGATTGTGCTTATAGAGCGGTTCAAATAACTATTTTAGACGATTTAAGTAATCCATTTCAAGAATTGAAAGTAATTGATTACATGAACAATATTAATATCGGAAAAATATTTAAGTTTTTAAAAAATAATGAGTATAGTATAGAAGACTTTAAAAATAATTTTATAGAAAGAAGACATCCTTTCATACTTCCACAATTTTCAAATGAAAAATCATGGGAATATGTTGAAGAAGCAATTAATTTATATAAACGTTTAGATAACAATAATAGATAAATATAGTTTTTAGATAATAGGAGTTGATTAAAATGAAAAAAAACGAACTTATAAAAAAAATAAAAAATATAATATATGCTATAGGAATATTGTGTTTATTTTCATTACAAGTTATATTTTTTTATAATGTTGTGAATGAAGATTTCAATATTTATAGTTTATTTTTAGTTATTTGTACATTATTTTCAACATGTGTCATGATATCAAAAATAATTAAATCACATGATTACTTAAAAAGAATACAAAATATTATGAATGATAACACTGATAATGATACAAAAATAGAAAGAATAGGATATGAAATGTATGATATTAACTCATTTTTAAATGATTAATAGTATAACAATTCAAAATAGAAAGGTGATTTAAATGAAGAAAAAAGAAATAAAAGATAAAAAGAATAAAATTAATAAAAAGATTATAATTATATCTATTATAGTAATAGTATTATTAATACTATCTATAAGTAGTTATTTTATATTCTTTTATAAAGAACCAGTAAAAAGCGTTGAAGAGGTTGAAAAAATACTTAATTCAAACGGATATAAAACTTACTATCATTTTGTATCTGGAGAAAACTATTATGACAATAATAGCAATTGTTATGAATATGATTATTCTAAAACAACAGATTGTAAAAGAGAAATAACTTTTACATCTAATTCCATATCAGTTGATTTACATAAGAATGATGAAGAGATAGACTTATCCGGAAGTTTTAGAATTAATGATGATAATTCACTATCAGATTTTGATATTACTTTTACGAAACGTGTTCAAATTGATGATACAAGTTCATCATATGAAAGTAATTATTATTATTATCATATTTCAGAAGATTTAGAATATTTAAAATTTATGAATTACTCATTAAACGACAATGATACTGATTGTGAAATAACTTTAAAAAATAATAAAGGTGAAGAAGTAAAACTACCAAAATGTTCATCAGAAATTGAAAAAGAATTAAAAGATCTTAAAAATAAGTCCAACAATATTCTTAAAACATTAAAAATAAATCCTAATGATTTAATAAGTTATATTAAATGGTATGGTGAAAAATATGTCATTCAAAAATATAACGAAGAAAAAGAAAAACTAAATACAGAATTACCCTATTCAACAATTAAAAAGTTTATAAAAAATAGTAATTATGATATAAGTATGTATAAATCCTCAGTAGTATTACAAAAAGGATATTCATATAAGAATATATTCGTTATAATATTTGAAAACGACGAAATAAATAGTATTGGTTATTCTGATAGTTTTTATGACGGATATAAAATATACGTATATAGAAAACCATTTTCATCAATTGAGGGAGTATATGGAGTTGATGATGAAAACTCTTGCGAATATATGTTAGAAAATGATGTATTAAAAGATCCATATGTAATGGACGGACACTATTGTACTGATAACGACAAAAAACAAATAAAATACTTATCAAATAGTTATAGTACGGAAATAAGATCAATGAATATTACTGAAAATGAATTAATATCATTTGCAAAACAATATTATAAAGAAAACAAATAATTAAAGGTGGTTAAATTAATAACCACTTTTATTATTCAACAATTACTCTATTTACATATTTTTAAATAGATATTGACCACTTTTTCACTAAATTAATATAATCAATCTATCAAATAATATTTTTAATAAATAATTAAAATAAATAATGCAAGTGTTATAAAACATTATAAATTACTATATAGTTATATAAATCTAAAATAAAAAAATGGTTCGAGTTAAACGACCATATAACTACTGAGCAATTATTATTCAAAAATGGTGGTAGGGGTATGCTAAAGGTGGCATACTTAGTGGCATTTTATTTAATATTATTTAATATTTTTTATTATTATTTATAACTTATTTCCTTAAAACAATTAACATTTTAATAAGTTATAATACCATATACAAACGCTTAATACTAACCTACTTTGACTTTTAATCAAAGGGTCTGGAGTTCGAATCTCCAACGGAGCACCATTTGAAATATAAGTATTAGTTTATCTAATACTTTTTTCATTTATTAATATATTCAAAATAAAAAATAATATGTTATTTACATATTATCTTTATATTCCTCTAGTTTTTCATTCATCCATATTGGTAAGTTTTCTTTTAATGATCTAAATTCACTGGATGTATCTATTTCATCTCTTTCTAAACCAGTGTTAGCAAAATCTATGTCTTTAATAGATAATTTCATTTGATGATCTTTTGGATCAATTTCAAGTATTTTAACATATATTTCTTCACCAACATTAACATAATCATTGACATCTCTAACAAATTCATTAGATACTTCTGAAATATGTATTAAACCATTAAAATTCTTATCAACACTTACAAATACACCATATGGTTCTACACCACTAACTGTGCACTTTATTACCTCTCCTACATGATAACGTTTCATTTATTATTACTCCCAACTAAATAATATTATAACATTTATTGATTTACTTTGTCTAATATTTTGTTTATAATACTATTTGGAAGGAAGATTAAATATGTCTAACGATAATATTATAGATAAAATTATTGAAGTATTAGATACTATTAAACCATATTTATATGCAGATGGTGGAGATTTAGAATTTGTAAAATATGAAGATGGTTATGTATATATAAAATTACTTGGTATGTGTCAAGGTTGTTCATTAGCAGATGTAACCATAGAAAATGGTATATTTGAATCCCTAAAACAAGAAATACCAGAAATTAAAGGTGTTATTAATACTTTATAATCCAATTAGGTATATCAATAGATATACCTTTTTTATTTATTTCTAAATAAACATCCTTTAACATATTGATATATCTTGGAATAATCTCTATATATTTATCTAATTCTTTTTCCTCTACTTTATCTATTAATATATCCTCTACTTTATCAAAATAAATAGTTGGAAACATTAATCTAGCATAAAATAACTTAATATCATCATCTGATAGATTAGCATTATTTAGTATATATTTTATATCTGAATCAATATCATCTGTTATTAATAATTTAGATTTTATATATTCAGAATAATCTCTTATATCATAATCTATTAATATATTAATTGGATTATAATAATCAATAAATAACATATTATTTTTTATCCTTAAATGATTTATAGTTTTATGAGTATTATTATAATTTATATTATTAATATTTAAAAAAGAAATAGCATTTTCAGATAAACCTATAAAAAAACTAAAACTATTTAATATTTCATTATAATTAGTTCCAAGTTGAGATACTTGATATTCTAAATAATCTATTTTATTAGACCATAATTTATTTAAATCTATATTATTATTATTATTTAAATATCTATATTTTATATTATTATTAACCATATCTTTTAATGATATTTCATCATTAATAATACCTTTTAATCTTATTAAAACATAATAATTATTATCTATTTTAGTAATATAAGATTTATTATTATTAAGTATTAAATCACCATATAAACTATTATTAATTTTACTTAATATATTAATAGTATTATTTATATTAATATTATTATTAACTTCATATAAAAGATATGAATAATCATTATTATCCATAATTAAATAATTATTATCTAGGTTTATAATATCTATATTTTTTAAATTATAATAATAATTAACTATATTATTCATATTAAATTATATAAAAAAAGCTTAAGTTTTATTCTTAAGCATTTAAAGATTCATTCATTTTATTTAATTCTTCTTGCATTTTAGCAATTTGAGCTTGTACATCATTATTAGTATTTTTATTTGATGTACTTGCTATATATTTATCAACAGCAGCTATTATAGAATTAATAAGTTCATCTCTAGCACTATTACTTGTTGGATTATTATTAACTACTGGTTGAACTTCTTCAGTAGTATTTGCAACCTCATTTGCTACACTATTATCTTCCTGATGCATTTCAGCAACACCTGGAACTACTTCAGCTCCAATAGGTACTGTTTCACTTTGATTTGGATATATAGCAGCATTTGGATTCATATTAGTTTCTACTTTTGTAGTTTCTAGTTCTGGATCTTTAGGTTTCTTTTCATTATAATCATTAACAAGTGCTTGTTTAGCAGAATCTTGAACAGCAATAATTCTAGCAAAATTATCATCTACTTCATAAGACATATTATCAGATGTATTAGTATATGTAAAATCACCACTAGATGAAGATATAATAGATCTCATTATATTTTTTACTAATGTCCACTCATCATCAGATTCTATTCTTACTAATTTACCATTAACTATTGAAGAAGCAAATATCTTAATTAATCCATTTTGATCTATTTCATTTGCAGTTAATAATACAAATCTTTTTGGATTACCATCAACTTTAGCATCAAATTCAGATATTAAATCTACATTAATAGCATCTCCATTAGTTTTTATTAATTCAACCTTTTCTAACATAACTAGCACCTCTTTATTATTCTAACAATAGATATTATATCAAAAATAAATAATTCTTTCAAGACATATACATTTAAAAACTAACTAATATTAGAATTATTTATTATCTAAATATATGTTTTCTAATTGTTTTAACTCTTCGATAGATTTATTATTTTAAATAAAGCTTAAATTCAGGTGATAACCAAGATGCAAATTCAAATGCAATATCAGGATGAGCATATGTGCCTTTACTATATTTACCTAAACTTGGAATTATACCAATAGCATTTGTTAAATTTTTCCATTTAGTTGGTGTAATAACAAATGAATTGTTTTTACAACTATTTTTAATTTGGTCATATTCGACCAAATTAAAATTATTATTATGTAATTCTTCCCATAGTCCTATATATTTAATTGTGCTAAACTTTCTTAACCAATTTTTAATTGTAAATGATGGTTCCATTGAATTAAACACTTTTGCAATATCTGTTAAAGAAATATAATCAACATTTCCTACTCTCATAATTCCAATTTTATTATTATTAACAAAGATATCAGTTGTTACTAAACTATTTGACATAGATTTCCTCCTTTCTATTTATTTTCCAAATATTCATTATCTAATTGTTTTAACTCTTCGATAGATTTATTATTTTAAATAAAGTTTAAATTCAGGTGATAATCAAGATGCAAATTCAAATGCAATATCAGGATGTGCATATGTGCCACCTTTATTACCACTTTTAGATATAATACCTATAGCATTAGTTGATTTAATCCATTTTGTTGGTGTTAAAATAAAAGAATTTAAACCAGCCTCTTTCTTAAACCCATCGAATTCGATGGGTTTGAAATCACTATTATATAATAATTCCCAAGTACCTAAAAATTCAATTGTAGTACGATTCCTTATCCAATTTTGAATTAAGTAGTCAGTTCTATTTTTTTCCTTATATCTAGCAATATCTGTTAATGATATATAATCGACATTTCCAACTCTCATTATTCCTATTTTATGATCTTTAACTCTAATTTCAGTGTTAATTAAATTATTAGACATGATATTACCTCCTTTCTATTTATTTTCCAAATATTTATTATCTAAATCTTTTAACTCTTCGATAGATTTATTATTTTTAAATAACTCTAATTGATTTATAGCTATATTATTTAATTCAATTAATCTTTCTCTTTGATTAATACCTTTAGATATTAAATTAGCATTAATGTTTTCTAAATTACTTAATATAATTAAATGAATCATGTCAGTATAATCTCTTATATTACCATCATCTTTTAAATTGGGATGTTTATCTCTCCATTCTTTGGCTGTCATTCCAAATAAAGCCACATTTAATACATCTGCTTCATCCGCATATGTAATTCTTATTTGATTTTCACTTACTTTTGGAATAATATAGTTTTTAATAGCCTCAGTATGAACTAAATAATTAGCTTTAGAAAGCAATCTATTAGCATGCCACTTTAAATTGTTTTGATATGCTTCATTTTTCTTTAATCTTTTAAACTCAGTAATAAGATACATTTTGAACTCAGGCGATAACCAAGATGCAAATTCAAAAGCAATATCAGAATGTGCATATGTTCCGCCATTGTTACCACTTTTAGAAATAATACCAATTGCATTTGTTTCTTTAATCCATTTTTGTGGTGACATATAAAATCTATGTTTACCAGAATCTTTTTCAAAGGTCGGTATTTGACGACCTTTGAAACTATCATTATTTATGCGTTCCCATAAACTTAAAAATTCTATTACATCAGCGCTTCTCATCCAAGTTTGTATAGGAATTTTTGGATCATCATTATTAGCATACCTTGCCATATCAGTTAATGATATATACTCTTCATTATTTATTATAATAATTCTAACATTATTCCCAATTACACTAATTTCAGTTTTAACTAAATCATTAGACATAGATTTCCTCCTTTCTAATCACAAATTCCAACATTTTTATTCATAATAAAAGGACTAATTATTTAAATAAATAAATTAGTCCCTCTACTATTATTATTCTAGATAAATTCATGATTTCCTTTTTTAATTAAAAATAAAAAAACTATAGTATTTCTACTATAGTATTTATTAGTTACCATGCACATGCATCATCTGTTTTAGTTATGGTGCCATTTCCAGCATTAGTATAATTTGGTGTATTTGTTCCATCTGTAAATATTACATTTGAAGAATAATTTATTGTTCCATACGAATTTACTACCAAATCTTTCTTTTCACTATTTATTGTCGAATTACAAATATTTATTAAAGTATTTGAAGTATCTACAGTATTAGGATTATTTGTTATTAAATTAATTGCATTATCATAACTATCTATAAACGAATTTTTAATATTCATAGTCCCAGAATAATTTGATATTGCTAAATAATTTTCGCTAGTAATACTTGCACCATTTATATTTATTGCACCAGTTGCATTGACTTCATCTAAAATTGTTCTTTGATAAGCAGCAATACAAATTCCAGTATTGTTTTCCTCATTAATAGAACAAATATCTGAAACACTACCATCAATGTTAACTGTACCAGTACCATAATTAGTAATTGAACGTTCTCCATAAAGAGTATTATTACCATTATTAATAATATATACTTTATTTTTTTTATCGGTAATATTAATTATGCCTGAACCTTGATTAGAAATGGTGTCATTATCAGTTGAAGACTTAAATATTCCACCATTGATGTTTATTGTACCTGATCTATTCTCTATTGTTCTTCTTGTAGAAGTAAATGTACCATTATTTATAGTTATAGTTCCCTTATTTGTAGATATTGTATTTTTAGTACTAGTGAAAACTCCATCGTTAATTGTAACATTTGCTTTATCATTATATGTATTTATTGCATTTTGCCCTTCACCAATAACTGTTGCATAATTTATTGTCAATATACCATCACTATCAATTGCTTCTCTAGTACCTGTCGATTTAAAAGTACCATTATTTATTACCCCATTACCACTTGGAGTAATGTATAGTGCAACCCTACAATTATCCGTACATTCCGAAATACTATTATTTGATTTAAATTCACCATTAATGAAAATTGTTACATCACCACTGTTTGTAAGATTTACATTATTTAAAATTAAATTAGAATTATTATATGTGTAAAAAATGTTATTTCCAGTAGATTTAATAACTCCAATATTATTATCATTTACTGTCATTTTTCCAAACAATGAAAAAACTATATCATTTGAATTAATCTCTTTTCCATTTAAATCTAATACTACATCATTTGTTGATGCTATTGTCATCTTTTCTACATTATCTTCATTTTTAATCATCTTTATGTTAGTTAAACTATCATCTAAGTTATCTATTGTTGATTTAATACTATCATTTATCTTACATATTGTATTTTCATGCATGTTACTTACTTTTAATTTATTATCTACTATATCTGCTGTTGCATCTTCATTACATGATATATTTGTTGCATTACTTATATCTGTTTGTGCTAAATCATATTCATATTGTACTCCATCTAATTTTGTACCTTGTACTCTATCTTCTTTTATTGTACTATTATTTCTTTGTATAGCAATACTAAAGTTTCTATTATTTAATGCTGCATATATTGTTACTTTACCTAGATATGATTTATTTTGAATGTTTGGTGTACTTGTTGTTACACTTTCATCTACATATAATCTTAATGAGTAAGTTTTTTCTTGATTCTTTGTTAATATACCTGATGCTAATTGTATTGCATTTTTAGCATCACTTATTACTTTATTACTTGCATATCCATCATTTCCATAAAGGTATGCTGTCTTATTATCTAATTTTACTTTTAACTTTGATTCATCTATTGTTGATGAAGATAGTGTTTCTAAATTAACTTCATAATATTGTGTATTTTCACATACATTTTTTATTGTAAATTCATATGGTGTTAAATTTGCACCATCTGCATCTCTCATTGGAAATGAATCACTTAAACTAATTTCATCTTTATCAGCATATGATATTTCAAAACAATCTGTTTTAACAACATTTTCACCATTTTGTGTAACAGTAGCCATATAATATGCATATGTAAGTCCTATTGATACAGATACTATTAATAATACACCTATTACAATTAATAACACTTTCTTTTTATTCATATATATTACCTACCTTTATACACTAATTATATCATGTATAATAATTATATTATTGTTTATTTTACATGTTTTACAAATATATTTACATAAATTGAGAAAAAACTCAATTTAGTCTTGTTTTATTAATGATTTCTTATTCAATTTTTATTATATTTTTAGAAAGTAATATTGTTTATATTGGTAAAATATATATTTATTAAATATAATTATACTGTTATATAAATAATATTAAATAGGTTAATTACATACATCATTTTTTACTTGAATATTAGCAGTTGTACCAGTAAATGTTGGTGTTACACTTCCAAAAGCATTGTTTGCATAATAGATGTAACTAGTTCCACTATTTATTATATTTTTATTATTTAATAAATCAACTTTACATATATTAATCGTACCTGATGAACCAGACGCATTATTATTAATCACTGATGCATACTCGTTGGTCTCTATCTCTGCATTTTTTATATTTATAGTACCCAATCCTTGGTTTCTAAATCCAAATCCATATAAACTTTTAAATGTTCCTCCATTGATGTTTATTGTCCCCTCAATGCTTTCTTTTACTACAACTGTTGTCCATGATGAAGGTGAACTATTTACTTCATTAAAGAGTGACTTTGCTGTTTCCAAAGTAGAACCATTAACATAAAAGTTACCATTATTTATATTTACTGTTCCTTGATTTACACCTATACAACTTAAACTACTTGTAAAAGAGCCATTATTTATGTTCGTAATACCACCATTTGTATTAACCAATAAACGCATTTCACTAGTATAATTTCCCCCATTTATTGTTAAATTTCCTATATTCCTAATCAAAGGAGACCATAAATCGGATGAATTAAATAGTTTATTGAATATTCCTCCATTTATATTTATTGTACCAGAATTATTATCTATTGTTTTTCCTGTACTTGTAAATGTTCCTCCATTAACTTCTATACTTGAAGTCAAATCAGTATTATTTCCTCCAATATAAAGAACGGATGTTGGAGAAGTCGAATTATCACTATAAGTTCCTCCATTAATTATAATTTTACAATTTTTACAATAATCAACTGCTACTGTGTTATAAAGTGCAGAATCAAATATTCCATCATTAATTTCAATATATGAATTTGAATAACTCGCATATACTGTTTGCCTTCCACTATATTTTCCACCATTAATTATAAGTTTTCCATTACCATATATATCAAAAGTTCTAGCTGTTGGACCTGAATGTATACCACCATTATTTGTATCATCATTTAATATTAGTTTACCCTTTATATTTAAAACAATATTATTATTATCCATAGTAGTACTAGTCTCATTAACTCCAATTCCCTTTATCTCCTTACCATTTAAATCTAATACTACTTCTTTAGTTGATCCTATTTCCATCTTAGTTACATTGTCTTCATTTTTTATCATCTTGATGTTAGTTAAACTATCATCTAAATTATCTATTGTTGATTTTAAAGTATCATTTATTTTACATATTGTATTTTCATGCATATTACTTATCTTTAATTTATTATCTTCTATTACTGCTTGAGCATCTTCATTACATGATATATTTGTTGCATTAGTTATATCTGTATCACTTAAATCATATTCATATAATACTCCATCTAATTTAGTCCCTTGTACTCTATCTTCCTTTATTGTACTATTATTTCTTTGTATAGCTATAGAAAAACTTCTATTATTTTGTGATGCAAATATAGTTACTTTACTTTGGAAAGTCTTATTAATTATGTTTGGTGTTGATGTTGTTACACTTTCATCTAACCATAATCTTAAATCATAAGTTTTTTCTTGATTTGCAGTTAATGTTCCGGAAGCAAGTTTTATTGCATTTTTAGCAGTACTTATCATTTTGTTACTTGTATAGCCATCACTTCCATAAAGATATGGAGTTTTATTATCTAGTTTTACTTTTATTTTAGATTCATCAATTGTAGATGTAGATAAAGTTTCTAAATTTACTTCATAGTATTGAGTAGTTGAACATACATTTTTAATCGTAAATTCATATGGTGTTAAGTTTGCACCATCTGCATCTCTCATTGGAAATGAATCACTTAAACTAATCTCATCCTTATCAGCATATGATATTTCAAAACAATCTGTTTTAACAACATTTTCTCCATTTTGAGTAACAGTTGCCATATAATATGCATATGTAAGTCCTATTGATACAGATACTATTAATAATACACCTATTACTATTAATAACACTTTCTTTTTATTCATAAACTATACCTACTTTCTTATAATGATTATACCATAATCCAAATAATAATAAGTATATATTAGACAATATTTACATATCTATTTACAAATAAAAAAGGTTCAGTCACAAAGTTTGTGGGATTTAAAAATGTATAGTTGATCAAAACTATACATTTTAAATTGCAAAATAAAAGGGAATCCCTT
>CACZPQ010000015.1 GCA_902783185.1 uncultured Erysipelotrichaceae bacterium | reverse complement strand
GTTCCTAAAAATATTGATCCTATTAATACTATAGTTATAGCTATTAACATTACTTTATATTTTTTAGCCATAGTAAAAACCTACCTTCTTATATGTATTATAACATTATAATAGTAATATTTCTACATTTTTAATAAAAAAAGATATCTATTTTATTTTTAATACATATCTTTTATCTCTAACTGTTATAAATAAATTAATTTCATCTGCATACTTTATAGCACTATTAACTTCAAGTACTATTTTTTTATTAGATTTTTTAGGTGTTGCATCCTTTACATTAAGAGTATGTTCAATTCCCTCAGATTTATAATTTACATCAACAAAATCCTCAAAGAAATCATTAGATCCTAATTTATACTTAGCATATGAACTATTTTCATCCAATGTATATTCTGCATCCATTACTATAAAATAACTACCATAACTTGCTGCTACTGCATCTTGTAGTTTTTTACACTTATCATTATCATCTGAACACTCATTAACATCACAATCATTATCTTTACAAACATAATAATCATATCTATAGTATTGTGAAATATAAGCATTATCTATTTTTATTTTTGAATTTAATAGTGTAGTTTTAGATAAATCAATTTCTTGGCCTAATGAATAATTACCTACATTATTAACTGAATTAGAAAAACTAGGTGTTATATTTATTTCCTTATATTTTGGTGTGGGTTCACCATTTTTATATGTAAGTGAATCTAATACTTTTATTTTATATTTACTCTTAACTAATGATTCATCTAATTCATATACTAATACATATTCATTTGAAGTACCTCTACCTATTTGCTCTGCATAATATGGTTTAGCTAAATCTAAAAACTTACCACTTCTGTCTAATGTAGGATAATAACAATCATCTCCAATTTCTAAACAGAAATCTGATGTAGTTAATTTTAATAATTTATTAGTTTTATTAGATACTGTTATTTTATTAGCTAAATAAATCCTTCCATTACTAATTACATTACCATTATAATCTAATGTAGATAATACTGATGAATTAAATGATAAAGAAAAATTAGAATAATTAAATGATTGATCAACTCTTACATTTCTATTCATTGTAAAAAAGAATTTACCTATTAAGAATATTATTAGTATTCCTAATACTGCTGCTATTACTTTAAATATATTTTTATTTTCAATAATATAATACTTTATTTCCCTAGAATATCTTCTAAGAAATCTTTTAACTTTATAATCATCAGATTTTACATTTATTTCTATTTCTTCACTATCATTTTCATCTAGATTAATTTCTTCTTTAATATCTAGAAACTCTCCAGTTCTAATATCAAAACCAAATGATAATAATATAATTGCTAAATTAAATACTATTTGCATATAAAAAGCAATAGACATTATTCCTCTAAATATTAATGATGTAGAAGACTCTAATGTTTCTACTTCAGCATTATGTAATACTGAAGGAAGTATAATAGTAATAGCAAGTATTATTATATATCCTATAGTAATAATTACATATGGTAGGTAAAACTTATTTTTTTTCTTAAATAGTAATGCTACTAATCCAGTAAATAATATAATTAATATTAACGCTATAATCATTAAAAAACTATAATACTTACCTGGAACATCAGCAATAGTTGTTACATATCCACTAGAAACAAAGGTATTAAAAAATTCAGATAGACGCCAAAACATGTATACTAAATATATACATGGTATAAGTATAATAAAATGAAGTAATTTAAACTTTTCTACAAGAAAAGCAAATGGCTTTCTAATAATCATTATTTATACCCCTATTCTAATAATTATTATAACATGAAAATAAAAAAATAAGTATAAAACTTATTTTTTATGTATTATTAATTGTCCTGGTAATAAATATATAGTATTATCATTCATTACATCTTCTCTTGTAGTATTAAACTTATCTGCTACTAAATCAATTGTATCTCCTTCAGTTGTAATATAATAAATATATCCATTCTTTGGTATTAATAGTTCTTGATCAGGATATATATAATCATCCATATTTAGTCCATTTAATGCTGCAAGTAACATGGGATTAATATTATATTCTTTAGATATTTTATATAGATTATCTCCTTTTTCTATCTTATAAACATTAAAGAAATCTTGGCTTACTATTTCTTTATCAAACATAAAAAATCACATCCTAATATAGAATATGATTTCTTAGCCTATTTGGTTAATAAATAAATATTGAATTATTATTAAAATTCCATTCAAAATTCTTAAGTATTTTAACTTCACCATCATTAATATTATGATAGTATAAAGTATCATCTACTAAATAATATACATAGTTATTATTTTGATATACTATTTTAGATACATTATTATTAGATACTAATATTTTAGTATTAGCAGTTTGTAAATATAATTTATTATTATCAATAATGTATTTTTGATCATAACCATAATCAAATGATATATCAGAATTAATTAATTTATACATAGATATATCTTCATATTTAGAATTATTATATGTAATACCACCATTAGTATCATTTCCAACCACTTTCATTTCTCTTTTTTTAATATCTAGGCGATACTCTGTTTTATTTTTCTTATCAACAATATATATATAATTATCAACTGTACCTAGAATATAACTTTCAAAAGATATATCATAATTTAATTGCCATGTTTCTTTATTCTTATTTTTCATATTAATAAGTATTAATTCTTTAAAGTTATATAAATTATCATAATTAGCAATAACTAAATAATCGTTTATAGTGGTAGCTATATTAATATTATAATAATCACTATTAAATAAATCTATTTTAGTATTTTCTTTATCATTAATATAAGTAAAATTATTATAATTCCAAATAAAATAAGTTCTACCTAATGTGTTATAAATATCTATCTTATCATATGTTTTAGTTTCATTATTATATTCTTTTTTATATTGACTAAAATCTATATTATCTACTAAGTGATAATCTATATTATAACAAAGTGGTATTTTAGTATTATTTTTAAGAGATATAATAATACATGAATTATCTTCATTACTTACATCTTCGATACTTTTTATTACTTTTTTACCTATACTTTTACTATCAAAATTATATTCATAAGTTTTATCATCTTTATTAATACTTAAATTATATCTTTTATTTTTATTATTAAATACTTCCTTTATATTATAATCATTAATTTTATAGTTTTTTTCATGATTCTTAGGAATTACAAAAAATATTATTAATACTATTAATAATAATAAAAATATATATACTCTAGGATTAAGTTTATATTTCTTCTTTCCTTGCATATTTTTGTTTTTCCTTCATCATAAACGTAGATATCTCAGTTTCAATTTCAGGAAGTGCTTTTTTAGATAAATTAGAGATAGTAACTACTTCCTTAATTGTATCTATAATTACTCTTCCCCATATTAATTCCATATGTACTTCCATATCATTAAATAGATCAGGTGTAATACTATTTAAATGATACCCCCAAAGTACACCCTTTTGTCCTATTAGAATTCTTTTATTAGTTAAACATACAACACATGTTTGAAATATATTAGTAAAAGAATCATTTTTTTGTCCTGCAAAAACATATAGTACTTTTTCATCCTCATTAATATGAGTATCTAATACAGCACAGTGTTTTTTTAATCTCCAAGCAATACCACCAGGATATTTATTTATAAATTCTCTTAATTTTTTATAGGTATTATGCATTTTTTAAACCTCCTTATTTCGTTACTGTTGAAACAATAAATATTATTCCAAATATAATTCCAATAAGTAATATTATACCAAATATTATTAATAATATGTTATGTATTTTAACCTCTTCTTGTTTAGGTTCTACTTTTATTTTTACATCAGATATATCTTCTACTTTAATAGCTTTATTATTATTCTTATTTTTATATTTACTATGAATCATTTGATTTTTATTTAATGCATTTAAATTAATTGATGTCTGAGTCATAGCTAAATCTAATTTGCTTTCTATATAGTTCTTTGAATGCATTAATTCTAATGATTTAATAGTATCTATATTATTCTTATAATTATCTTTTATTTGATTAGCATATATACCATTAATATTATTATCAATAATTAAATTAATACTTTCCATATATAAACCATAATTATCTGTTAACCCTTTAGATATAGTCTTTATATAATGATAATACTTATGATATATACATGATATAATGGCATTTTTATCTATATATTGGTTATTTAATATATAATAACTATTATTATCTAAATCATTATTATAATCATATATTGATGATAATTTTAAGAATTTCATATCTTTTGTTGTTAATACACTATATGTATTAAATGATCTATTAGTATTATTAGATATTAGATCAAATAATATCATCTTTAAATAATCCTTTTTTAATTTTTCAATTTCATCACTCTTTAAATTAAATAATACACTTAAAGTATTTATAGTCATTTCAATAACACTTATAATATCTTTTTCACTATTAAGTAGTAAATTAGCATTAGTTTTAGGTAATGAAAAATAATCTTTTAACCATGATGTTAAAGTAACATTTTTTTGTTTTATTAGTTTAATTAAATTATTAACTAATGCATCCATATTTATTTGGCTTTCATCTTTTTCTTTTGAATTAATATTAACAATACCAAATAAATTATTATTAGTTTCTACACGATATACTTTAGATGCATTAATATCTAATAGTTCAGCAATTTCAGAATTAATTATATCTAAATCATCTTTATATGAATCAATTGATGATTTCATAAATGCTTGATATATTGCCTCAGTATAATATTCTTCACCAGTAGATACATCAAATTCTTTTGATCTACTTTCGATAGCTACTTCAACAGCATTTTTTAATTTATAACTACTGTTATGAATAACATTAAACTTAATTAAATTTTTTTTAACTTCACCATTAAAGGTATCAATTAAATAATATTCCTTTGATTTAAAAAATTCATTATTCATATTATTTATCTCCTTTATTATTTTATTAATTATAACATATATTTTTATAATAGGAAACAATTGATTATTTAATGTTAAAGAAATATTGTTAATAATATGTAGTGATATTGGTACCTGTTCATTACAACGATGATTAGCCTCTTTTTTCATTTAGAATAACATTTATTTAAATATTTCTGAAATAACAATACAAAAAATTTGACATAAATTTCAAATTATTGTATATTATATGTAATGGAATTGTTCCTCGGCCGCGCATTTTGGCTGGGGAACAATTCCTTTTTTTCTTTGAAGTATAATTATGATTCTATTATTTCTTTTCACAATAATTTTATCAACCCATTTTCTTTCTGGAGATGAAAATATTTTTTTTACTTGTTTAGTGATTAATTCATCACTTAATTTATTATTTGACACGTCAATTATATAATTACAACTCTGTTTTTTATTTCCATTAATTCTATTATCAATTGCCCTAGCTCCTGAGGATTTAATTTCTTTTAAATCCCAGTATTCATTATTCCAAATATAATCGGGAGTTCTAATATTTTTAGGCAATTCAACTCTCGGACACATAAATATTTCACCGCCAAAAGTAGATTTCAACCATTTTGCACATTTAAATTCACTCTTACTATAATCAAGCAACACTTTCTTACCATCAACTTTATGCTTTTTATTATTAATAATCCAATAATCTAATTCTTTTATTTCATGAGAATTAGGTTTAGCATTACTAATCCACTTCTTTGTTACATCAATATAATTTTTATTTATATTTTGCATTTAAACCTCCAGCTAGTTTTAGATTTAATTTTTATAATATCACTTACAATTTTGCTTGTCCATATTTTTTTAAAAAAATATATATCTTTTAAAAATTATTAAAATATGATAATATGTTTATGGTGATATAAATGAAAAATGAAAATAGAATTAATTTAATTATTGTCATAGTAGTTATAGTATTAGTTGTTGGAATTGCTTTTTTATTCTTAAGCAATAATTTTAAAACAAATGGAGTTAAAACAATTAATATATCTGAATTTAAAGAAAAGATAGAGAATAAAGATAAATTTATTCTTGTTATTACTCAAGAAGGATGCACTCATTGTAAATCTTATATTCCAACATTAAGAAACATTGCTAATAAATATAGTATTACTTTTTATGAAATGGATGAGAAGAAATGGTCTGATGAGGATACAAAATACTATAAGAGTTTAGCTAACTTTGATGGAGGAACACCTACCACTTTCTTCTTTGAAAACGGTGAAGAAAAATCAACAACAAATAGATTAGTAGGTAATGTACCTGAATATAGAGTTTTAGAAAAATTGAAAGCGCTTGGATATATAAATGAATAAATTATTTAATAATATTATAACTTTAGGTAAATCTTTTTATGGACTAATTATATATTTTTCTGTTGCATATATATTTAGTTACATAATAAAGAGTATTCCTGATATGAATTCAAATTTATATAATATATTTTTAATATTAGAGGAATTAACTACTTTATTATTATTAGTAATTGTATTTAGAAAAAGATTAAAAAAAGATTTTATAGATTTTGATAAAAACTATAAAAAATATTTATATTTAGGTTTTAAAGTATGGTTAATTGGTGTAATAGTAATGATGATATCTAATAATATTATATATTACTTTGCAACAAATAGTATTGCTAATAATCAATCTATTAATATGTCTGTAATGAATAAATATCCACTATATTCATTAATAGCAATGGTTATGGCTGGCCCTTTCATTGAGGAAATAGTATTTAGATTAAGTTTTAAGAATGTACTAAAAAATAAAGCATTATATTATATATTATCAGTATTAATATTTACTAGCTTACATGTATTTAATGGTATAACAAGTCCAATAGAATTATTATATTTTATTCCATACGGAGCACTTGCTGTTTCATTTTCATATATATTAGATAAAACTGATAATATATATACAACTGCTATAATACATACTTGTCATAATGCTTTATCAGTAGTATTAATTACAGTGGCAGGATTGTTTTAGGAGAGATTTATGGAAGAAGAAATATTAGAAACTAGGGAAAGTAAATACAAAAAAAATAAAAAGAAGGGACATAGTAAAATGACTGTGATAATAGTTGTATTATTAATATTAATTGCATTAACCTTTATATATATGAGATATATAGCAACATTTGGTTTTATAGTTAAAGAATATAATGTAACTAGTGAAAAACTACCTGAAAGCTTTAATGGATTTAAAATAGCTCATTTATCTGATATTCATTATGCATCTATGGGAAAAGAAAAATTAGATAAAGTAGTTGAGGAAGTAAATATAATGAAACCTGATTTAATTGTATTTACAGGAGACTTATATGATAGATTTTCTAATCTTACAGATGATATGAAAGAAAAAATAATTGATTCCTTATCAAAATTAGAAGCACCTTTTGGAAAATATGCTGTATCAGGAAATCATGATTATGAACATGATGGTTATCAGGAAATAATAGAAAAATGTGGTTTTACTTATTTAAGTAATGAATCAAATCTTATTTATAATAATGGTAATACTCCAATAGAAATTGTTGGATATCCATCAATAATAAATGATACACCTGATTATAACATTTCATTAAGTGATAATTATAAGATTGGCTTAATTCATGAAGGTGATGCATTTGATAATATAGAAAACAAAGATTTTAATTTAGTTCTTGCTGGTCATTCACATGGTGGACAAGTAAGACTACCAATTATAGGATCAATTAAGTTTATGCTTCCTGATTATGCAAAAAAATATTCAGAAGAATATTATAAAGTAAATAATACTCAAATATATATTAGTTATGGTTTAGGAGAATCAGAGTTTTATATTAGAGCATTTAATAAACCATCATTTAACTTTTATAGATTATATAATAAATAACATATAAAAAACAATAGCAATTAACTATTGTTTTGGTTCTATAATAAATAGTGTTGGTAGGTTTACACCAATACTATTTTTCTTAATATAAAAATGACACGTAATTTGATACAATTGAAT
>CACZPQ010000014.1 GCA_902783185.1 uncultured Erysipelotrichaceae bacterium | reverse complement strand
TTACCAACTTCCATAACAACATCTGAATACATTTGTATAAATCTTCTGTAGCAGTCCCATGCCCAACGAGGGTTTCCAGATTTATTAGCTAATACCTCAACAACATCTTCATTTAAGCCAAGGTTTAAAATAGTATCCATCATTCCAGGCATTGATGCTCTTGCACCAGATCTTACTGAAACTAAAAGTGGGTTTTCTTTATCCCCAAATTTCTTTCCTGTAATTTCCTCCATTTTAATGATATATTCATCTATTTGACCTTTAATAGTATCATTAATTTCTCTACCATCTTCATAATACTGAGTACATGCTTCAGTAGTAATTGTAAAACCTTGAGGAACAGGAAGTCCAATATTAGTCATTTCAGCTAAATTAGCACCTTTACCACCAAGTAATTCTCTCATATTAGCATTACCTTCAGTAAATAAGTATACATATTTTTTATCCATTATTTTCACTCCTTCTTCAATATACCTTTAATATTATAATAAAATAATTATAATAAATAAATTAAAAGATATAATACTTTACACTATTTTACTTAAATAAACTATATAAAAAGATAGTATTTCTACTTAAATACTATCTAATTAATATTTTTATATAATTAGTATATTAATACTTTACTTTCTTCCATATATATTAAATAATGAACATCCAAGGTAGCTGCCCTGCTCAGTTGTGTATATTCTATAATACTTATATGCAGTATTATTAACTTTTAAATTATATTCGTGCAAACCATTGCTACCATACCAATCACTGATACCAGTAACAAAATCATTCCAATTGTTATCATCATTACTTCCTTGAATTGAAACCTTAGCTCCCCATGTTGCAACCTTTAAAACAACATATTTAGCTAACACTGGCTCAGGTAGCTGAATTTTAATCCAATGATGATTTGCATTATTAGCTGAATACCAATCTCCATTTTCCGTTTTTGATTTAAATACTGTATAAGGTGGTTGGTGGTTTCCTAGGTTAGAATCACATGAAACTACATATCCATCCGGAACAGTATTACTAGTCATCACTGGAACAAGTGGATATAATACTTTATCCCAATATGTACTATCAACAATTCCATCATTCCAATCATTTTCAAAATATAATATATCAGCACAATAATCATTATTACCAATGTAAGTCATTGCGTTTTCATTCGATATTACATCATTTATCCATTCAGTTGAGTTTTTTAAATAATCACATGATAACTGATTACTAATTAGCGTGTTTAAAGTGTTTGTATCGTCAAAAACTTCATTTAATGTAGTATAGTTTTTATTAATGTTGGCAGTTGCAAGCCATTTAGTTACATTATTATATTGGGCTTCTTCAAATTCTATATTACATTTTGCTTTCCCTATTATATTAACTACTTTAACTCCCCATTCATCGTATAACCATGATCCTTCACCATTGGTACAATCAACACTTTTTACAATATATCCTGTACCCTTTGCTGGAGGAATACTCTGTGATACTCCATCTACTACATACGATAGTATAATATCTCCACTACCACCATATTTAACTACTCCATTAATTAATGTATATTCTTCACTGTTTTGTTCAAACTTAGCAAATGTAAAATACATTATTCCTATTATAAGAATAAAACATGATAAAACTATACTTACTTTCTTAATATAAGTATTTTTATTTTGCTTTAGTTTTATTTGTCTTAATGCTTTATCTTTATTAAATACTTTCATATATACCATTCCTAGTATAATGATAGCACACTTTGACCCCCCCCCCGCAAGGCCAAAATCACATTTTTATATTGTGGAAGAATGATATTCAATATCAAAAATATTTTTTAAATAACAAAATCAATTTATATTGATACTACAATTAACCTCGCAGTAGTCATACCACTCCATGTAGCCTTAAATCCTAAATTACCATTAGATAAAACGGAATAAGTTGCATATGTTCCACTATTCCAACCAGCACCATCGGATTTATTAGTATATATAGTATTATTTTTTATTTTAAGTATTCCAGGATACTCGCCATTGTTAATATCAGGCCTACCAAAATATAATACATATTTATCTATATTATCTGTTGTACTTATATTTGAATCTGTAAAACTAGATGTATTAAGAGATATTATAGTATCTTTAATAATTTTACCATTACTTGGTATCACAATATTGGCTTTAGCATAATTTAAAACATTACTTTCTCCAGGTGTGTTTATTGTTATTGTATTTTCTGTATATTTTGCATATAAATTAGTTATTGTTGTATCTATTATTGTTGTATTCTCTACTTTATTTGTAAAAGTACTTTCCTTATACCATCCTTCAAATGTATATCCAGTACGCTCTGGTGTTGGTAATTCTCCTATCTGCTGTCCTACTTCTCCTTTTTTATATTGTTCTTCTAAATATCCTCCGTTTGGATTATATTTTATTATTTGATAATTACTATTTTTATCAAATTCTAAATTACATTTTACTTTATTTGTTAAACCTGATATATTTAACTCCCAATTAACATCATCCCATTCTCCTGTTGCTCCTTCACAATTTATATTTGTTAGTATATACCCTTCATTCTTATTTGGTGGTAGACTATTACTAGTTCCATCATAGTTATATGATACTATGTTTATATCTCCACCTAAGTATTTTATCTTTCCATTTATCAATGTATACTCTTCACTGTTTTGTTCAAACTTTGCAAATGTAAAATACATTATTGCAAATAAAAGAATAAAACATGAAATAACTATACTTATTCTTTTTATATAAGTATTCTTATTTTGTTTTATTCTTAATTTTTTTAATTCTTTATTTTTATTAAATTGTTTCATGGCTACCACCTATTATAATGATAGCATACTTTGACCCCCCCCCCGCAAGGCCTAAATTATTTTCTAGGAAAAGATTTATTATATACTTCTCTTAAATATTCTGATGTAACATGAGTATATATTTGAGTTGTTGAAAGTGAAGAATGACCAAGTAACGTTTGTACAGATCTTAAATCTGCTCCATCTTGAAGCAAATGTGTAGCAAAAGTGTGTCTTAAAACATGGGGTGATATTTTATATTTTAAAGATGTAAATTTGGATATTTCATCAATTAAATATTCAACACCTCTAAAAGTTAATCTATCACCATTTTTATTAATAAATAAATATTTAGATGTTTTACCTTTTAATAATTCATTTCTATTGGTATTAAGATATTCTTCCAATACTTTTTTAGCATAATCACCAAAGTATACTATTCTTTCTTTATTACCTTTTCCTAATACTCTAATAGATTTATCAGAATAATTAATATCATCTAATTTAATATTAGTTAACTCTGATACTCTAAGACCAGTTGCATAAAGCATTTCTAATATTAATTTATTTCTTATACTCAATTCATTATCTTCTTTTATTTTATTTAATAATTCTATAAATTCTTCATAAGATAAAAATATAGGTAATTTACTTTCTTTCTTAGGATTTCTAATTAATTTAAATGGATTAATTTCGATTTTATTTTGCATGACTAAATATGAATAAAAACTTCTTAAAGAACTTAATATTCTAGATATTGTTGTATTTTTTAATTTTAAAGAATCTAAATATTTTAAATAATTTCTTATATTATCCTTATTTAATGTTAAATAATTTAGATTATTATCATCTAAATATACTTTAAATTTATTCAAATCTTCTGCATAATTTTTTACAGTAAGTTTTGAATAATTTCTTTCTTTCTTTAAATAAATAATATACTTTTTAATATCCTCTATCATATCTATCACTATTATAAGTATAACACTAATATATTATATTTTTATTAAAAAAATGTAAAATTTGTGTAAAATTTAATAAAATATTTAATTTTTTTAATTTTTCTATTTTTTAAAATAATAATATTAATATTTAACAATTTTAAAATATGGTATTTCCAATTTTTAAAATTTAATTAACTCATTATACTAATTTTTAATATTTAATATAATCCTCCTACTAAAAATACTTAAAATATGTAAATTTAGGTATACTTTACTTAATTATTTTATAATGTTATAAGAGTATCAGATGCACAAATTAGTGCATCAATAAAACTATTTTATATCACCACTCAAAATATAAATCCTTTTAAATATTAAATATGAAATGTATGACTTATCCTCGTCCCTCTATCTACAAATCAACAATCATAAACACTACTATTACCCACGATATAAAATAGTTTTAATAAAAAGATATAAACTAATTTTAAAGTTTATATCTTTTTTCATATATTTATTAAATTATTTAAAAATTCTTTACTTTTTAAATATAATCCTGTATATCTATCATAATATTTATTTAAAAAATTATTTATTTGTCTTTTTATATCATCAGATATTTTTATTGTACTAATTGATGAAATATCTACATAATAATACATTCTAATCATTTTAATTGTTTTAGCATCAACTATTTCTTCATCTCTTAAACAATTTTTACAAATATAACCACCAGCATCACCATCAATTGTAATTATATTATCTTTACTACTACATCTAACACAACCATCTAAGTTAAGTGATACTCCAAGATAATCAAGATACTTTAATTCAATAATATTTGTTATTATTAATGGTTCTAATTTATCATTAATCTTTTTTAAACCATTAATTAATATATCAAATATATCAGATTCGTTATTTTCTTTTAATACTTGATATGTTAAATCACAAAGGTAAGACATATATCCAATTAATACTATATCATTTCTTATATTATTAAAATTATCAATTAAATCTACTTGAGTTAATAAAGAAAGTTTATTTTCTTTATAATAAATATAAAAATAACAATACGAGTATTTATTAGTAAGAGCTCTAAGTGGCGATTTCAAAGATTTTGCACCTTTAGCAATTATGCCAATAAGTCCATGTTCTTTTGTATAAACATTTAATATCTTTGATGACTCTTTATATGGAGTTTCAGATAATACAATACCCTCTACTTTCTCTACCACAATTACCAGCTACTTTCTTTTTTTATATGCAAGATAATATTCTATTTTACCTGTTTTTTTAAACTTTTTCCAATACTCATCTTTTTCCATTTTATTCACCTCTCATATTAGTTATGAGAAGTTTTAGTTATTTTTATTCATTTTCTATTAATCCAAGATCTTTTAATATTGAATCTTTTTCTCTCCAATTTTTAATTGTTTTAACATATAATTCTAAATATACTTGTTTTCCAAGTAATTCTTCAATATCTTTTCTTGCTTCAATACCAACCTGTTTTACTAAGGATCCATTTTCTCCAATAACAATTTTCTTTAATGAATCTCTATCAACTATAATATCAACTCCAACATTTACAATATTATCCTTTTCTTCGTAAGAATTTGTAATACATGTTATTGAGTGAGGAATTTCTTGAGTTAAATATTTAAATAGCTTTTCTCTAACATATTCAGAAATCATAAAATATTTAGATAAATTAGTTACACTATCATCACTAAAATATTTTACTCCTTCAGGAATATACTTTTTAATTAGTTCAATTACTCTATCTATATTATCATTTTCTTTAGCACTAATAGGTACTATTTCAGCAAAAGAATATAAATCCTTATATGTATTAATAGATTCAAATATTTGCTCATTACTTAACTTATCTATTTTATTTAAAATTAATATTACAGGTACTTCAATAGCTTTTAAATATTCAATTATTAAGTTATCTCCTTTACCTATTCCAGCATAGGCATCAACAACAAATAAAATAACATCTATATCCTTAAACATTGAAGTTGCTTGTTTATTAAGTACTCTTCCTAATCTATTAATTGCTTTATGTATACCTGGAGTATCTAAGAATATTATTTGAGAATCATCATCATTATATACTCCTTGAATTATATTTCTTGTTGTACCAGATATTGGTGAAGTTATTGATAAATGACACTCTAAAATACTATTTAAAAGTGTAGATTTACCAACATTAGCTCTACCTATCAAACTTACAAATCCACATTTCATAACTTTCACCTTTCTATATTTAAATACGATAATATTTCATCTTGTAAATCAAACATAATTCGTTCTTCTTCTTTATTATTAACATGATCATATCCAAGTAAATGAAGAAGTCCATGACAACATAAAAAAGATAATTCTCTTTTTTCACTATGTCCATAAACACGCGCTTGTTCTTTCATTCTTGGAATAGAAATAAAAATATCGCCAAGTATTCTTTCACCAATAATTTCTTCATCATTATCTTCTAAAGCAAATGATATAACATCAGTAACCTTATCAATATTTCTATAAGTTTTATTAATATCTCTTATTTCATTATTATCAACAAATACTACACTAAGATAAGCATCTTTTGCATTTTCATGTTCTAATGTTTTATTAATAACATCATATAAATAATCATAATCTTTATATAATTTGTTATCTACTATTTCAAAATTCATATTATTCCAACTCCAGCCAAATTAAATATATATACAATTATAACAGCAAGTATTATAAAGCATAAAATATCATAAATAAAGTCTTTTTGTAAAAATTTAGGTAAGTGATTTTTTATTGAATTTAATATTATATAAAAGAAATATCCAACAACACCACCAATTACATTTAACATTATATCATCTACATCAAAAGATCTACCTAACTTAACTTGTAAAAATTCTATTGTAAATGATGTAATTAAACTTAATATAAATATTTGAAATAAACTTTTTGATTCTGTATATCTAGTAACAAAATATCCATATGGTAAAAATAATAATATATTACCTAAAACATTATATATAAACATTTTACTTCCAATTTCATATCTAAATATTTCAGAAAAAGGAACAATATTAACACCAGCACCAGAATTGTTCTCTGTGCCAGTTAATAATTCAAATAATAATAATATATATATAATAAACAAAAGATTTAAAAACTCTTCATGAAAAGAAAATTTCTTATGACTATTTTTTAAAGCAACAATTCTAACAGCAATTAAAACAACAGCAAAAATTGTTAACTCAGGCCAAATTTTAAGTACAGTTTCATTTAAAGTTTGTAAAAACATACTCTTCACTCCTACTCAAGAGTATAAGTAACTTGTTTACTAATTAGTCTTTCTATTGTTACAAATAACTCTATCTTTATTCTACTATCATTTTCTTCTTTTTTCAAAACATTTTTACTTAGTATACGTTCATCATCACCTAAGTTTAATTCTAATTTTTCATATATTAATTCGTCTATTCTCTTATTTAATGCCTCTTCATCCATATTTACTTCTTCATTTATATATTCATATTCCTTTACATAATATAATTTTTTTCCTAATATGGAAATTATTTCTTCTTTATCACTATCATAATTTTTTAATCTACTTTTAAATATCTTATAATCTCTATTATCTGGAGAATATTCTAAATTATACCTTACTCTATTTGTATATTTTTTGATTTTAATTGTTTTTGGTATATCTATACTAACGTTATACCACTTTTCCGCATATACTAACCCCTTAGCACAAACATTTGCTAACACCTCATCATTAAGCATAATTTGACCTGTTATTAATATATCTCCTTCTTTAACCATTTGATTATTTTTAACTAGTATATTTCCTTGTTCAGATATAATTTTTGTAATCATTCCATCACTTTTAGCAATTATATTACAATTTCCTTCACTCACTTGTTTTTCTGATATTTTTCTTTCTTCAAGTTTAATTACATAAGTCATTCCAATGTTTTCTATTTCTAACCATTCTAATTTATCTTTATTGTTATTTAATATATTTTCTTTAATGTTATTAATCTCTATAAAGTTTTTCTTATATGTTAATCTTTTAATATTGTTATTATCTAATTCTTTAGTTAAAACTTTAACTAACTCTTTATTATTAGATAAAATACTTACTTTTACAATAGTGTTTGAAAGAAATATATATAGCAATATACCTAATAATATTAATAATAAATAGTATAGTTTTTCTTTTAATGCTTTAAATAAGTTTTTATATGTATATTCATTTATTATTTCGATTTTATAATGCATTTTTATCTTTTCTAAGTCTTTATTATTAATCTTACATATAACATATTTTTTATCTTCTTTAATAATTTCAACATCTATATTTAATCTAAATAACTCTTTAATTAATTGAGAAATAGATATTTTATTAATTTTAATAATTAACTTATCTTTCATAGAATTTAACACTTTCTATTAAACCTGTAATTAATAATTCTTTTTCAAAACATTTTAATGGTTTTAAATTGCTACCAGTTATTTCAACTCTTTTATCATTAAAATAAACTAATATATGTTTATCAGTTAAGTTATCTATTTTAATAACATTATAAAGATATATTTTATTATTAAAATAAGCAATAAAATTATCATTATCATATAAAAAGTTTTTAATATTATTAAATATATGCATATTATTTCACCTAATAATTATATGAATTATATGCAAATATTATGTGTTTGTAATTAATAATTATTTTACGTAAATAATTGATATAAAGAATAATTTAAAATGTATAATTTGCGTAAAATTTTAAGAAATTTATAAAAATAAAAAGGAAATTAGCATTTTACAGAGTATATAACTAGTGAGAGGTATACTCTTAATTATTTTTATATTGTTATTCATATGTAAAGTAAAGGAGATGATTATTATGACTAACGAAATACAAAAATACAAAGAAAGAATATTTGATGATATCAAACATATTGATGAAGATGGCAATGAATTTTGGTATGCTAGAGAATTAATGCCCGTTTTAGGTTATTATGAATGGAGAAATTTTAATGGAGCAATTAAGAAGGCATTAGAGGCTTGCAAAACTAGTAATTATAAGGTATTAGACCATTTTGTCGGCGCCGACAAAATGGTAGAAATAGGTTCTAAAACTAAACGAAAAATTGATGACTATAAACTATCTAGATATGCTTGTTATCTAATTGTACAAAACTGTGATCCTAGAAAAGAACAAGTAGCACTAGGACAAACTTACTTTGCCATTCAAACAAGAAAACAAGAGTTACTTGAAGAAGAATATAAAAATTTATCTGAGGATGAAAAAAGATTAAAGTATAGAAAGCAAACAAGATCAAGTAATTTAGCTTTAAATAAAACTGCAGTAAATGCTGGTGTTAAAAACTTAGATAAGTTTCATAATGCTGGATATAAAGGATTATATAATGGTGAAACAGCTAATGATATTGCTAAAAGGAAAGGTTTAAAATATAGACAAGATATTTTAGATAGTATGGGTAGTACTGAACTTGCAACAAATTTATTTAGAATAACGCAAACAGAAGAAAAACTCATTAATGATAATATCAATGGTGAAAAAAGAGCCTGTGATGTACATAATAAAATGGGAAAAGATATTAGAAAGTTTATAAAAAAGCAAGGTGGAACTATGCCAGAGGATTTACCAACTCCAAATAAAAGTATCAAAGAACTTTCTAAAGAACAAAAAAATAAAGAAAGTAGTAAACCTTCTTTATTTTGTTAAACTAAATACAATTAAGAATATACTTAATAATATTAATACTATCCAACCATTAATTTTTTCTGACTTAGTTGCTTTATCTGATGCACCAATTGCCATAGTAGATAAATATCCACCAATTAAACCACCAATGTGAGCAAAATTATCAATACCACTTACCATAAATCCTAAGGCTAAGTTTGCAATTACTAATGGAATTATTTGACTTTTTATTACTGTATTTAAATATAATCGATAATGATAACCAAAATATATTAAAGAACCCATAAGTCCAAATATTGCACCAGAAGCACCTACACTAAATCCGGATGAAAATGAAAGTGATAATAAACTACCTAAAACTGCACTTGCAAAATATATAAATATAAACTTTTTCTTCCCTAAGAAGTTTTCTACTTGAGAACCAATTACAAATAATGTATACATATTACATAATAGATGTAATATATTAGCGTGTACAAATGCAGATGTAATAATTCGATAATATTCACCCATTTTAACTAATTCTAAATTATCCGCTAGCATATATAAAAGACTTGGATTTAAAAAGGTAAATATAAATATTAATACATTTATTATAATTAATAGATTTGTTACAATAATTTTTTTAGGTTTAAATACATTATCATAACTTTTATTTTCCTTTGCAGTCTTTTCATTTATATCATTTGTTACATTTATTATTAAATCAATACCCTTAGTGTTATCTAATAAATTACTAGATATATCTGGAAAAGCTGAAGAAATAATATTATTTTTCTTTATATCATTTACATTATTTAATGAAATAGATGATATATCTTTAGTATCTTCAATATTAACTCTATCATTAACATCTAAAAATATATTTAATGTATTTACTTTAAAAGATAATGTTTTTCTTTTAATTTGATGCATAATAGATTTTATTTTACTAATATCATAATTAAATTGTTCATTGTTATGAATATAATTCGAAGATATTCTTATAATACGATATGGTCCATCCATATTTTCTAACCATACTTCATTTTTTACACCATTTACAACTATTGGTGTATAGTTTTGATTAGTTATAAAATAATGGACTAAACGCATTACCATATCTTCTTTTTTATCTACTAAAACTGTGCTCATATTAATCCCTTTCTTCATAATATTTTATAATATTTCATAAGATTAGTAAAGGAGGATAATATGTCAAATATTACTTTATTAATCTTAATAATATCTTTTTCATCATTATATATTTATTTTTTAAAACTATTAAAACAAGATAAATTTTCCAATGATTTATTATTCTTTTTAATAATAAGTATAATATTAATATTTACATTAACTATTTTTTATTATTATTTTCAAGAATTGTTATTATCAGCCATAATTTCAGGTTTGCTTGTTATTAATAATACCTTAATGTTAAGAGAAATAAAATTAATAGATAAAAAATATATTATTATTCCTCTTCCATATTATCTATTTTTCTTTTGTGTATTTATATATATTATAATAAAACTAATTTAAATTATCTAAATAATCTTGAAAATATGTTGGTAAATCAGCTTTAAATGATAATTCTTCATTAGTTATTGGATGAATAAAACTCATTGAATAAGAATGTAAAAATTGTCCAAATTCAGTTGCTTTATCATTTGAATATATCGGATCATTAAATATAGGATGATTTATATATTTCATATGTACTCTAATTTGGTGTGTTCTACCTGTTTCAAGTTTTAATTTTACTAAAGTAAATTTATTATATCTTTTTAATACCGTTAAATGAGTTATTGCTTCTTTAGAATTATTGGATGTTACAGTCATTTGTTTTCTGTTTTTAACATCTCTTCCAATTGGTGCATCTATCTTAATCTTATCATTTGTTAATACACCATGTACTAAGGCAATATATTCTCTATTAATACTATGTTTTTTAAACATTTCAGATAATAATTCTTCACATTTATTTGTTTTAGCAACCAATAATAAACCTGATGTATCTTTATCAATCCTATGAACAATACCTGGTCTTGTTTCATCTTCACCATCTGATAAATTATCTGTATAGTATTTTAAACCATTAACTAGTGTATTTGAATAATTTCCAGCTCCTGGGTGAACAACAATACCACTAGGTTTATTTATAACCATTAAATATTCATCTTCATAGACAATTTCTAAATCCATTTTCTCAGCATTAATATGATCTTCTTTTATAAAACCATCTTTAACTTCAATCTCATCATCAATATTAACTAAAAAGGATGGTTTTTCAACTTTTTTATTTACTAAGACATAACCATCTTTAATCATTTTAAGTATTAAAGATCTAGAATAATCTGTATTTAATGCTAAATATTTATCTAATCTAATTTGATTTTCTTTTACTACTATTTTCATTGTCTTCTCCTTTAATTACTGCAAATATAAGAAGCAATATTCCTAAAACCACTGCAATATCTGCCACATTAAATATTGGATAATTATAATTAAATATCTTAAAACTTAAAAAATCTATAACATATCCATGAAATATTCTATCAACTAAATTACCCCAGATTCCACCAAAAACTAATCCAAAAGCAATATTATTTCTTATATTGCTCTTAAAGTTCTTATTAATCATAAACAAAATAATCATTAAAATTATAGATATAACAATTATTATAACTTGATGTGAATTTAAAATTGACCATGCTGCACCAGTATTAAGAGCATATTCTAATTTAAAAAAGTTTGGTATGATAGTAACAATATTATCAACTAAATACATATTGGCTATCATTTTACTTAATTGATCTATAATTAATATTATAATTGCAATAATAAATACCTTTTTATTCATCTCGTTCACCAATATAATTATATCATAAATCAACTAAAATAACATCTGTTCCTATTCTTTTTATTTTATCAAATGTTATATTAATATCTCCATTAGATGATAAAAAAGTTCTTAATCCTCTTTTTTCATCAACCACTAAGTAATTTATCTTACCAACCATATCTACTTCAGCATCTACTATTCTACCTATTTTTCTACCATCATTTATATTAACTATATCTTTTTCTTGTAAATCAGATAATTTCATATAATCACCTATTTAATTATATTTTACTTTAATAATTTTTTTAATGATTTTATAGCATTATTTTCAATTCTAGACACTTGTGCCTGAGAAATATTTAATTCTCTAGCTATTTCAGTTTGATTCTTACCAATAAAATATCTATCCTCTAAAACTTTTCTTTCTCTAACTTTAATTTTTTCTAATGCTTTTTTTAAAGCAATTAAATCATTAATGTCATCATTTGCTTCTTTATTATCTGATATTTGATCACATAAATATATTGTATCTCCTCCATCATTATAAATTGGTTCGTATATACTCATTGGATCTTTCATTGAATCTAACGCTAGTTTTATTTCATAATCAGATATATTTAAACTTTTAGTAATATCTTTATTTGTTGGTTCATATCCATGTTCTTTTTCAAATTCATCTTTATATTTTAGTATAGAATATGCCATATCTTTAATACCACGACTAATTCTAACCTCCGTAAAATCTCTTATATATCTTTTTATTTCTCCCGATATAAGTGGAACAGCATATGTAGAAAATAAACAATTAAATGATAAATCAAAGTTATCTATTGCTTTACATAAACCAACTACCCCAATTTGAAATAAATCATCTAAATTATAATTTTTATTATTAAATTTTTTTAATATACTTAATACTAATTTTAAATTACCAATAACTAGTTCATCTTTAGCTTCCTTGTTACCTGATTGATAACTTTTAAATAATTTAGTCATTTCATCATTAGATAATACTTTTAAATTACTAGTATTGATTCCTGTTATTTCAACACTATATTTGCTCATAAAAAAATCCTTTCTAATCATATATTGATTGAAAAGATTTATTTTTATACATAATATTATTTTTTAAATATATTATTAAAATAATTAATAATATCAGTAGAATGAAATAATAAGTAACAAATTATAAATATAAATATTATTGATATAATTGAAATAACTATTGGTTTATAAATGTTTTTTTGCTTAATTAATACAATATTTTTCTTTTGTAATCTAGTGATTATTTCATCTAAAGTAACAAAATAATCATTACTTTCTTTTAAATCTACTAGTGCATTTCTAACATCATAATTTGGTATATTATCAATTACCATTTTAAATACTTCATTTAAATCATTATTATATTTATTATTTCCTAATATATTTTTAAATTCTATTGCTAATGAATTACCAAGTTTATTAGTAACAATTTCTAAAGACATTTTTAAATCATTAGTTTGTTTCATAGCTAAGTATAACATATCAAAAAATATTATAGCTTCATCATTTAATTTTTCACTTCTTACCTTAATTTTATTATTTATTAATATATTAGTATATAAATAGTAAAATAATGGAACACAAATTAGTGATATATATATACCATACTTTGGTATAAGTAAACATAAAACTAATAATATAATACTTATAAATAATCTTGAAAGTAAGAAATTTTCTAATTTAATTTTATTATTTGGTCCAATATATTTTAATTTACGATTATAATTATTAATATATTTTTTACTAAAGATATTCTTTATCATTTCTTATCCTCCATAATTATATTAATTATTAATGCTTCAAGTATATACATTAAAAATACTATTTGAAGTAATACTATTCCTAAATAAGAACTTAATAATTCATTAAAATATGTTGGATTAATAATTAAAATAATTAAAACTATACAAACAGGAATTACCATATAAAGTACTTTTAAAGCAGTAACAACGTTGTTAGTTCCAACAACGCTACTATTTAATTTATCTACATATTCAAATTCATTTCTAATTCTTTTAAAAGTTAATTCTAAATCTTCACCTTCAATATTTAATAAATGATATATATTTTTAATTTCAGGTATTTTAGTTCTTTCATAAAATCTTTTGAATGCTTGATATAAAGATATATTATATGATAAATCAGTTAATATTCTTTGATATTCATCTGCAATATTTTCATCCATTAATTCAATCACTTTATTAATTGCATTATAAATATTAGTTTTAGATAAATTATCATCAATTATTATTATTGATTCATATAATTTTAAACTTATTTTTTGACATTTTTTAATATAAGATATCTTCCATACTAAATCAGGTAATAAAATTGCAATTGTTAAAAACAAAATAATCGTATATATATTAAATGGAATTAATTCAACAAACGTAAATAAAATATATAATAATACAAATATAATAAAAGTAATTATTTTAACTACAATATAATCTATTGGACTCTTATATTTTTCTTCCTTAACAAATATATATTTTTCATAACTTGCTGCCTTTTTTAATAAATAATTGTTTTTAATTAAATGGTTACTTAAACGATGAATAAAGTTCCAAAATGAATTAGATATTTTATCTATAATTGTTTTATCATCAAAATCTTTTTTAGATAGTGAAAAATCACTAATTCTTTTTTCTTTTCGATTAGTGATAATTAAACTAATAATATTAAACGTAATTATTAGTGCTATAAATAAAATAACATATTGAAATATTGTTGCTTTATTCATAATTTCCCTTTCTATTTCATATTTTCGAATATATCGTCAATTAAATCAATATTTAAAGCTTTAATCTTTTTATAAGTTCTAGGTAAGTAATTATATAGTTCAAATTGTCCATCTACTTCCCCATTTTTTAATAATCCCTTTGTTTTAAAAGTAAATATTTCTTTTAAAACTATTTCTCCTTTATTATTTTTATTTAATTCTAAAATTGATATTATACGATGTTTATTATCAGATAATTTTGATATTGTAACTATTAAATCAATTGCATTATACATTGTTTCACGAGCAATCTTTGATGATATTTTTTTAGATTCTATATATGCTGATTCTAATAAATTAATAACTTCAAGAGCATTATTTGCTTTTGTACTTTCTAAAACATTAGTTGAATTGTCAATCATTACATCAATACTATCGGCAACTAAATTTGAATCTAAATTATTTATTATTAAAGATGTTGGGTGGATATTTAAGGCTGTTTTAATAATATTATCATTACTAGATAAGTAAATTACGTTTTGTTTATTAATACTTAAATCTTCATTACCAGATATAGTTACTAATCTTGATTGATATGAAGATAAATTTGCAAGAGATGTTAAAAGTGATGTTTTACCACTCTTTGAACCTCCTGCGATAACAATATTAAGTTTTGCTTTAACAGCCGCTTCTAAAAATCTAGCCATATATGGAGTTAAAGTACCTAGTTTTACAAGTTCATCCATATCAGTAACCATTGGATTATATTTTTTAATAGTTATAATAGGTCCTTTTTTAGATACTGGTGGCATAACAACATTTAATTGTGAACCATCTGGAAGAGCTGTATCAATTACATTAGACGAATCCATTTTAATATTTGTATTAGCAAGCATTTTTTTAATTGTTCTAATAATATGTTCTTCATTAATAAATGATGCAGATTCGTCTTTAATTATTTTTCCATCAACAAGTGCATATATTTCATTATAAGAATTTACCATTATTTCATCAACATTTGGATCTTTTAATAAAGGAGATAACGGACCATATCCATTTATTTCTTCATTAATAATATTATATAGATGATTTCTTTCTAAATTAGACAAATTATATCCTCTAGTTTTTTCTGAAATAACATCAAGAACTAATTCTTTAGTTATCTTTTCATTTTTATATGAAAGATTACCTAATTCAGCTAAAATATTTTTTCTTAATATATCTAGTTCATCTTTATTTTTAAATATTTTAGATAAATCTTCTTCAGAATAATCATAATTTAATTCATAATTAAATTCCTTAATTAAACTATTTCTTGCCATTATCATCACTTCCTTGGTTTAAATAATCAGTAGCTATATTCATCAATGATGAATAATCTTTATTATATATTCTAGCTATATCCGATGACATAGTAACAATTTTACCTGACATTATTAATTTATCTATATCTGCAATATAAAATTCAGAAGATAATGTATAATCAATATTTGCTTGAATAATATTTTTTATATCATATAAAGAAAAATAATCTTTAAATGGGTTATTAGATTGATTTAATAATACTTTATAATTACTAATATTCATATTATTTAATATAGATACCATAGATCTTGTACTCTTTAAATTTAGTGGATCATTATTTATAACAAATAGTATTTCATCTACTTTATCCATTAAATATAAATTAGTTGGACTTAAAGTATGAGAACTATCAATAAGAATAACATCATAAATAAAAGATGCTTGATCTATAATAATATCAATATATCTTAAATCTATTTTAGATGCATCTCTTGGATCTTTTGGACATGCTATACAATCAATATATTTATTATAATTAAGTGTATAATTAGAAAAATCTTCGAAGACATTATTTTTAATATCTTCACTCATTTCATAAATAGATTTATTATATTTTTTATTTAAAGACATGGCAAGAATACCACTTGTTAAATCCAAATCAAGCAGTAAAACTTTTTTTTCAATTGTACTATAAATACCCGCTAAATTAAGTGCAAATGTACTTTTTCCTACACCACCCTTAGTAGATGTTATAAGTACAGTTTTTCCTTTTCTTAAACTTGCCACATATACCAACCCTTTATTATTAATAATTATAACATAACTTAATATAAATAAAAAGAAAAAGATTATTTACGTCTATTTTCTCCTTCTTTTATTTCTATATCATCTGTAAGTATTTTTATTCTTTCAATTACTCTATTAGCCGCTATTTTATTATCATCACCTGCTAATCTTTTTTCAAGTTCATCTATTGTATAATTTGATGTAAAAAATGTTGTTTTATAATCATTCATTCTTGTTTGTAAAATGGTACCTAATATTTCATCTCTTGACCACTCTGTTACTTTTTCAGCACCAATATCATCAATTAATAGTAAATCTACACTTTCTAAGTAATTAACAGTTGATTCAAGTTCATCAAAATTACTTTTTAAATCTCTAAGTAATGTTGGAAAATATACTATTTCAGATTTAAAACCTTTTTTCTTTAATTCATTAAAAATTGCAGAAATAATATAAGTTTTACCACATCCAAAACTTCCATGTAAGTATAAGCCTTTATTCTTTTTTGTATTATCATAATTATCAATAAATTTAGTTAACCATTTAATTACTTTAATTCTAGCTTTATCATTATAATCTAATTCTTTTAATGAAGCATTATCTATTTCTTTTTCTCTAGTAATTTTATTATTTTGTTTTTTCTCTTCTTCTTTTAAATATTTACATGGTTTATAATAAAATTCAATTTCACCGTTATATATTTCAGGATAGTAAACATAACCTTGATTTTCATTTTTACATTTATTTAAACCAGGACAATTTTTACAATTTTTTAAACAAGTAATTGTATCTTGAAATTTAGATGTATTAATTATTTTTTCATGTTCTTCAACATCAAAAGAATTAACTAATTTTTTAAACATTTCATCTTCTTGAGCTTTAATATAATTTGTTTTAATACTACTTTCAATACGTGCATTAGTTTTTAATCTACTTTCCATAACTACTTAAATCCTTTCATTAATTCTTCCATTTCCTTTAGTTCATCAACTGATAATTCTTCTTTTTTATATTCTTTTTTATACCATGAAGGAATTATTTCTTCTTTATTTTTTGTTTTATTAACTACATTAATTTTTTTGTTTTCTTTAGATGCTAAATTCATTGCATCATCTGCAGTTTCTACGCCACTTCTTTTCCATTGACCAGCAATAGTTTCAATGTATGCTCTATTTAATTTATTATTATTTTTTCTTAATACATAATCGATTAAAACATTTACAACAGCTGGAGTTAGTTTTAAATCTTCCAAAAGTTCTTCTAATAATTTTAAATCTCTTGGAGTTGGTGGAACACCATTATATTTATTTTTCAAAAAATCATATGGTGATGTATTTTCAAAAACATATATCATTTTGGCTCTATTTGATGAATCACCTTTAGGTGTTTTTAAGTATTCAGGTTGTGATCTATAAACTAATGTTGGTAATTTACCATTATTTATATATGTATAATATTCTCTTGTCTTTTTTCTTAATTCTTTTGCATCAATAAAACCTTTTTCATTAATTGTACTTCTTAAAATTTCAGACATTTTTAATGTATCTAAATTATAAATAAATGCTAAGTTATCGATTAATTCTTTAGTTTTTTTATTTAATGATTTTTCATTTAATATATTTTTTGGTATAGAACTAATTAATAAATCAAAATCTATTACATTTTTTGCATTAATACTTTGGTATTCTTTATCTTTTATATCAAATTCAGGAACAACAGTAGATGATGAAAATGTTTCATTTATACTCTTAGATATATCTTGATATCCATCTAAATTAAAGTTTATCTTTTGATATAAACTAATTATATTTTCATATTCTTTTTTACCTAAATTATTATATAAAACAACATTTAATATTGGATGATGAAAAAACTCCTTTGGTGGAAGTGGTGAATAAAGTTCATAAATATATGAAGAAACTTCACCTTCTTTATAATAAGTTTTTAATAGTCCAACCGCCTCTAAAGCTTCACGAGATTTTTTTAATGTATTTAAATCTAATTTCATTAAACACATTAAATGATGATGAGTGTAGTCTTTACTTTGAATTTGTAATTTATCTAAATCTGACCATAAAGTTAAATATAAAGATATTGCTGAAGATCCAATGATTGGTTCATATAAAGCAATTAAATTATTCTTATCTTCATTAGTTAATACTGTTTTATTAATTACAGTATAAATATCTGCTGGTAGTAAATTCATAAATCATCACCCACTCTCATTAAACTATATTATACTAAAAAAAGTACTAATATTTAAGTACTTTTTTATAACTTTTTAATTTTTTCTCTTACTTTTTGATTTTTAGCATCAATTGCAATTTTTTGGCAGATAAATAATAATACAATTACATTAATATTAAATGATCCACCATATGAAAGTAATGGAAGTGGAACGCCAGTTAATGGCATCAATGCTAAAATACCAAGTAAATTAATTAAAATATGAATTGTTAAATATACAAATGTACCATAAGCTATAATTGAATCACTAACTTTAACTGCATTCTTTGCAATTTTAAGTATCGAATACAAAAGCAATATATATAGTACTAGTATAATACTTCCACCAATTAATCCTGTTTCCTCACAAATGATTGCAAATATAAAATCAGTATGTGCTTCCGGTAAATACAAATATTTTTGAGTAGAATTACCAAACCCGAGTCCTGTTAAACCACCATTTTTAATTGCTATGAAGCCGTTACAAACTTGATAACCAGTACTTTCTGCATATCTTGTACATGGTGCAAAAAAGTTAAGTCTATTTAACTGATATTCAGGCAATAATTTTGGACCCAAAGTAATTGCTCCAAGTACGCCAATAATAATTCCACCCCAAAGCAAAACTGAAATCTTTCTTTTTATAAATTTATTAATTGGAACACTTGCAAATAACAATAAAGTGAGAATTGTTATTATTATAAAACCACCTAAATCTGGTTGAAAAAATACTATTGAAGCTATTATTGCTCCTACTCCAATTGGTATTAAATATTTATACCAAACTCTTTCTTTTTTATTAATTAATTCCTCATAAAAATATGCTGAAAATAATATTATTGCAGTTTTTGCAAATTCTGATGGCTGAAAATTAAATCTACCTAAGTTATACCAGCTTCGAGATCCATTAATAGTACTACCATAAAATCTTAATCCTATTAATGCAATAATCATTGATACTATATATATATTTACTAGTTTACGGCTTTTATATAATTTCATTTTAAAAATTATTATTAAAGATCCAACAATTGCTCCAAGTAATATAAGAACATGTTTTAATAAGTAATGGTTAGATGCAACCCCTTGTGAAAGAACTGTTACTACTGAAGATGCAGAATATATAGCAACTACTCCAGCAATCATTAATAAAAATGATGTAATTAATAATAAAAAATCCATTTTTTTTAAAACATTTTTCATACATTCACCTATTATTCTATATATATAATATCATATTTATTAATTATTTTATAAACTTTAGGTTATTTTATTGTCAAAATAGTGTCTACATTAATAAAATATAATAGATACATAAAGGAGGTATATATATGTATTATTATGGCAATAACGGCTATTATGGCAATTCCTCTTGTTATAATCCATGTGCTTCATATGTAGGATATACTAATGGCAATGGTATAGGTGCTGCTATTTGGATAGTACTATTTATATTACTAGTAATAATTATTGGTGCTGGATGGTATGCAAATAACAACAATAATAATCGTTAATTTATTTTAATAATTTAAAAAATAGTCTAATGACTATTTTTTATGGTTCTATAATAAATAGTGTTGGTAGGTTTACACCAATACTATTTTTCTTAATATAAAAATGACACGTAATTTGATACAATTGAAT
>CACZPQ010000013.1 GCA_902783185.1 uncultured Erysipelotrichaceae bacterium | reverse complement strand
TGCAGCTCCAGAAATATTTAAAAAAGGTTTACAACAAATGATTGCTGAAATAAATGCTGGTGATTCAACAATTAATCCATATATGGAATTTGCTAAGACATATCCAGTTAGAGATTCAATGCGTATGATGAGATTATTATATCGTCTATCGTTAGGTAGACAAGATAGAAAACAAGAACAATTATTAACTTTCTCTAGGTCTATTTCATCTTTGCAACAAAAAGCAAGAGAAACAAGATATAAAGAAAGACTTGATAAAATGGAAGGTAAAACAATGTCTATGCTTCTTGCAACAGGTGCAGGAGTAATGATTTTGCTTATATTTGCCGTACTTCAAATGATGAATATGTAAAACACTTTAACAAGTGTTTTTTATTTTTTTAATGTACTCTTGAAATAATATAAAAAAAATGATAAAATACTTATGTTGTAAGTGAATGGACCCTTAGCTCAGTTGGTAGAGCAACTGACTCTTAATCAGTGGGTCTAGGGTTCGAATCCCTAAGGGTCCACCATTTTTTTTATTTATGCCGGAGTAGCGCAATTGATAGAGCAACTGAATCGTAATCAGTAGGTTAGAGGTTTGATTCCTTTCTCCGGCACCATTTTTATTAAGAAAAACCTAGCGTTTATATGGCTTTATAGATATTTATGATAAATTAAAAATATCATAAACTATCACAAAAATATCATATCTTATTTCAAAAATGGGCACTAACGGGTACCAAAAATAACACATTGATGTGTTATTTTTTTTATAAAAGGAGATATAAATGGATAAATTTAATATTAGAAAACTTGAAGGATATACAATTATGTCTAATTATCATTTATGAGATTAAAACTTATCTTATGTCGCTTGAGGATTATTATCGTTTACGTTATCACTACCAAAAAATCGTGATTATTCATTTTCTGGTTTAGTAAAAATTAGTAAATAATGTAAAGCCACGATAAAACTATGATAAATGAATTAAAAATGTCAAAATACATCATAATTAATTGTTTTAGAAACGAAAAAGAATATTTTTAAATAGCAATAGAATCCATAAAAAAATAGAAAATAGTAATAATGATTTATATTTCAATGTTTTGATTAAGTATAATTATTTTTACATATGTAGTATTTTATATTAAAATGATAAAAAATTAAATTTACAAATATTTATTAACATTTAGAAAATATATAGTATAATATTTATTATGTATATTTTTAAGGAATTGGTGTAATATGGATAACAATAAAATTGCTATGTTTTTAACTAATTTGAGAGAAGAAAAACATTTAACTCAAGAACAACTTGGTAAAGAAATATTTATAGGAAGAGAAGGTATTAGTAAATGGGAAAGAGGGGTTAGTATCCCTTCTACTGAGATGCTTGTAAAATTAAGTGAATTCTATAATATTAGTGTTAATGAGATTTTGTGTGGAGAGAGGAAAAACGAAAAGAACAAGAAAAAAATAGATAGAATATCACTTGATATTTTAAAAGATAGAAACAAAAAGGTAAAAACTTTAAAAATTGTTATATCAATTTTTTTAAGCATTATTTTTGTTTTACTGTTTGCTTTTTTCTTGGTCAATTATAATTCGATAAAGGTATATAATGTAGGATTTGAAAGTGATAAATATAAACTTGATGAAGGTATATTAGTTCTTTCTAGAGAAGAGTTTTATCTTAATCTTGGTGATATTAATTCAGAAAATCAAATTAACAAAATTAATTTATATGTTTTAAAAGATGAAAAAAAATATAATTTAATAAGTGTTAATGATAAAACATTGTATTATGTGAATAAATTTGGTAATGATCAAGATTTCGGATACGATGATTGTAAATTTATTATTAATAATATGTATTTAGATATTTATGAACAAGAAAACTTCTCAACAATAAAATTAGATAGCTTTTTAATATATAATAACATAAAGTTGTTTTATAATAATAGTAATGTGTCCATTTTTGATAATAATAGCAATAATAATGAAAGTAAAATACCAGAATTTGTAAAAAAGAATTTTGTACTTAATGAAGATTATATATATGAATATATAGATAAGAATTATGAACTAAAATATGATAATATTTCAAATAATTTAACAATTTTTAATATGGATATGTTTATAATTTATGAGTATTATATTAATTATAATACTATTAATATTGTTGCTAATAACAATAATTATGAATATAAATTAGGTGAAGTTTGTGATAATAAATTATGTAAAAGTAAGGATTTTGATTATGTTTTTAAAAACTATATAACAAAGTTTGTTTTATAAAGTAATACTTGCTTTTTTTAAAAATTAAAGGACTAACAAAGTCCTTTATTTTTTAAATGCTTAAAATTTATAATTTTGATGAAAGGAGGAAGTTATGAAAAAATCTTTAAAACTATTTGTTACTTTACTATTTTTGTTTGGATTTACTATAAGTGTTAAAGCATATGAATTTACTGACGCAGAACAAAAATACATTAATGAATTTTATGGTAGTGATTTTTATGATAAAATTGATAATGAAGAATACAAATGGATAAAATCATTACATATAGACGATAATGGTTATGAGATTCAACACCAACAAAAACTTTCAAATATTCTTCGTGGAACGGTAGTAGATACAGCTATGAAACATATTGCTATAAGTAAATCTTGTGATTCTGAAAAATGTTCTATTACTACTAATGCCAGCTGGAAAAGTAATCCGAAAGTAAGAAGTTATGACGTAATTGGTACAAGATTTTCAGGTAGTTCACTGATAAATATAATATCCACAAAAGTTTATTCTTCATCTGGTACATCAACATACTCGAATTATGTTAACAAAACAAATGGATTTGGTTGTTCTGTGAAATTACCAACATCAAATAATATTCAGGTTATTCAGAAGTTTAATACAAACAAATCTGGAAGAGTGTATGCTAGTTATCAACATGCTGTATCAAATATATCTTTAACTAATAGTAAAAAATATACAATTAGTTCAGTTGGCATGGGTGGTGTATTTAAGTTTAATAATTTTATTACAAGTTATTACGATAACACACAAGGTGTATACATAGATTTATAATTATAAATAAAATAATAATATAATTTTTTTTGAAAGAGGTGTTATTTATGACAAAGAAAACAAAAATAATAATAGTTATTACTATTTTTGTATCAATTATTATTGCCGTTATATTTACTATAAATCATTTTAAAAATAATATGGTGCAAAACTCAGTTGAAGTTTTGGATGACAATAATAATAGTTTTGAAAAATTGGATAATTATTACTTTAAATTTATATCAAACAACAATAACAAAAACAATAATAGTTATATTTTGAGGTATGAACAACATGATGTTTATTATTATAATTTGAATACAGAATTGTATTTGTGTAGTGATAATGAATGTTATACAATAAATGAAGTTTTAAGTAATAATATGGTATCTTTAGATAATATTTTAAAAAAATCATTAGATAGTCATTTTGCGTATGATGGTGGAAGTGGTATATATTATTATGACGATTTTAATATTGTAGTTTGTCATAAAATGTTAACTAGAGATATTGATAAATATAATGAAAATATATATATTGGCAGTAAAAAGTTAAATGATGTCGATATATGTAAATAAAAATAATGGAGGTATTTATGAAAAAAATTATAAATTTTTTGATTGTCACAATGTTAGCAATTTCATTTGCTGATATTGTAAATGCAAAGGCTTCTTATTCTGTAGGAGCTTATATGACTTCAGTAGATAGTAGAGATGAAGCAACTGTTGCTTATAATTCATCTAAAAAAATGGGATATTCATCATTATTAGATACGGCACCAACTTATAGTAGTTTGACAAATGGAATTAATCATATGAATAACAACGGTGGGGGAATATTATTCTTTTTGGGACATGGTAATCCTGATATGATAACTTGGAATCATGGTGCAATTGCAAGAACTTCTGCTTTTGCATCTAATAATTATGCACATGCAATTCAAGATTTTCAATTAAGTAAAATTGATATGGCTTTATTTATGGGATGTGGAACAACATCTAATGCTAACACAAATCTACCTAAAACTGCTTATAATGGTGGTAAGGGTGCAAAAAGAACATGTGGTTGGGATAAAAGTATATATGATGAAGATACAATAACTTGGGTAAAAAGGTTTTATTCTAAAATTTCAACTGGGGCATCATTTTTACAATCACTTAAATATGCAAACAATTATAATTATAAACATAATACAAATATGAAATCTATTCATTATTATGGAAAATATGGTTCAGGAATTAAAAATGCAAAACAAGTTCTTAGCACAAGTTTGCTTTCTTCATTTGTTGGAGGTGTAGTTGAGGAGTCTTCTAAAAAATATTCTATTGGAAGAAATATTAATATTACTAAAGAAAATTTAGAATTATATATTAAAAATACATATGATAGTAATTTTGATATTAAAGATTATGATTATGAAATGACATATGACGAAAATCAAAACATAAAAATTCATGACTTTAATTTGTTGATAAATAATGCTAAAACAAATATTGGATATACAATTTTTGAAGAAAATGGAAAAATCGAATTATATGATCACATGGGTAATTTTAAAAATAAGTATTTGAAAAAGAATATAACAAGTATTGTTAAAAAGAATAAAATAAATGAAAAAGCTCTTATTGAAGAAGCATTATCATCAACGACTATTGAAGACAATGAATCTAAATCACTAGAGTCAGTGGAAAGAAGTTATGATGTATTAACTGATAAACAATACTTGGTAATTAATATTATGGTTCATAATAATAAATTTGATACAAATAGTATTGTTTCTAAATCATTTGAGATATAAGATGCAAAGGTAGTTAGTAAAGATTCGATATTTTTAGAATAATTTATGAATGGAAGAATGATTCTTTAATAAATTTTTATATGGATGATTATAAGGTAACAAGTGATTTTACTGGTTTAACACATATTTTTACAAGTAATGATTTAAAATATAAGTATTATTACGAACAAGATACTGACAAAATTAAATGTGAAAGTGGAAATTGTCCAGATAATATGTATGAAATTGCTAAAAAATATGTAAAAGTATTTAATAAAGAGTTTGATCAAATTTTGACTAAAAATGTAAAAAGAAGTGTAGAAGAATAATATTAAAGTAAAGCACAAGTTTTGTGCTTTTTTTGTTATAAATCTAGAACAATTATTTAGTATTTACTTAAATGAAAGTAGAACTTACTTTAAAAAAATACTAACTCTATGAATATGTGGTTTTTTTTATTTAAAAATGATATATTTGTAGTGTCAAAAGGAGGAGATTTTGATGAATCAAGAAAAAATTGGAAAATTTATTGCACAATGCAGAAAGGAACAAAAATTAACGCAGGAAGAACTTTGAAGAAAGATTGGAGTTGGATTTAAAGCTGTTAGTAGATGGGAAAATGGCCATGGACTTCCAGATGTCTCATTAATGCAACCTTTGTGTGAAATTCTAAACATATCAGTAAATGATTTATTAAATGGTGAAGAAAGTACATTAGATAATAAAAACACTGGTAAAGCTGTTGTTGATTATTTGAAATATTATAAGGAAAAACATAGACTAAAAAATTGTATTATTGCTATTGTTGTATTTTCAATTTTTATTATCTCGATTTTAGGAATTTATTTTATCAATAATTATAATAAAATTAAGATATTCAAAATGTCTGGGGAAAGTGAAAACTTTTCATATATTAATTCTTATTTAATTAGTTCAAATAAAAAAAATATGTATATATTTGGGGATGTAATAAATAATAAACAAGATATTATTATTAAAAATGTGTATTTAAAATATAAAGATAAAAAATTATGTGGTGGAACATATAATAATTCATTGTCCGTAGCAGAAAATATTGGCTATGATGAAATATTTAATAAACAAAATATAACTGACTTAGATAATTGGTATATTGAAATAGAATATTCATTAAATAATGAAGAGAAAACTGAAACGATTGGATTAGAAAAAAATCAAGAATTTACTAATGATTCATTCTTTTTAAATTCAACACCAACTATTTCTGATAATAATAGTGATAAAACAGAATTTGATAGAAGATGGAAAGAATCATTAGATCAAATTTCTGTGTTAGAAGATTTATTAATAAAAAATAAATTTACATCACATGATAATACATTGTATGAAAAATGGATTAGTGATAGTAAATATTTAAATGTTATGCTAAAACCATCACCAGTAAGAATAAAGTGTAGTTATCATGATAAAGATTTTTATGTAGACTTTGATTATTTACATCAGACATATAATTTTAGTAGTAAAAATAATGATTTTAGTTTTAGTTTTTACAGAAAAAACAAGAGTGTTAATTGTTATAAAGGAACTTGTCCGACTGATATGTATACAATAGCAAATAATTATTTGGACATATTTGATAAAGAATTGTCATTTATTGAAAATAATCCTGATAATTGGAAAATTCCATCTTCTGAAGAATAATTTTCAATATTTATTAACTGAACAAGAAATGGATGAAACAGCTTTCAATAAATATTTTGAAACAAATAATGTTAGAACAATATGTAATGATGGTTATCATGTATGCTATGAAACAACTGGTAAAAAAATTTATGATAGGTCATCAAAAGGTAGTGATGGAAGATTATATTTAAATACTGAATTAGTTTGGAAAACTAATCCACAAGTTAAATCATATGATGTTATTGCTACTAGATGGATAAATTCTTTCAGTCTAGATTATTTTCAAAGAACACAAATTTATATTGATTCAACCGGAGTAGCGCAATTGATAGAGCAACTGAATCGTAATCAGTAGGTTAGAGGTTTGATTCCTTTCTCCGGCACCATATTTATAATTAACTCAAACAATTAAGTTTGAGTTTTAATATTCATAAAAATATGATAAAATTACTTTAGGAGGGTTTTAAAAATGGGTGCAGTAACTGATAAATATAATAATTTAGTACAAGAAAAGAATAATATTGTTAAAAGATTAAAAGAACTTGAAGAAAATGAAATTGTAAAGGAATATATAGAACTAAACGAAAGAAATGATAAACTATATAATCAATTAATATCATCTTATAAAGGACTTAAATTAGAAAATTATTATAATTGTAAACATATTTTTGTTAAATCATCTACTATATATGAAAGTATTGAAGGACGTTCTTATAGTTATTATGGTTGCATTAAATGTGGTTTAGCTAATAATGTATTAGATGAAAATAAAAATAATCTTACTGAAGAAGAAAAGATTATGTATGAATTTTTAGATAAGAATAGTATGAAGGGTATTTTTGTTAAAGAATCGTGTGATTTATCATTAGCAAAAGCAATTTATAATAAAATAATAGATAATTATCCAAATATTGATGATCACACTGCAGTAACTTATTTTAAAAAAGCACTTTATGATATAAGAAATGTAAAAGTATCGAATGAAAGAAAAGAAAATAGAGCAAAAAGATTATCATTACACGCAAATTTTAATAAATGGTATGGTGCAGATATTACTAAATGGCAATAATATAAATAGTAAATTATTTACTATTTTTTTAATTATTTGATATAATTTTAAAGAGTGTGGTAAATATGAACTATTATGAATTATTAGGTATTGATATAAATGCAAGTGAAGAAGAAATAAAAACGGCTTATAAAAGAGAAATAAAAAAATGGCATCCAGATATTAATAGTGATGAAAAAGCTGTTAGTATGACTATGAAATTAAATGAAGCTAAAGAAATATTACTAGATAAAGACAAAAGGATGGAATATGATAATTTTATAAATCATAAAGAAGAAGTAGTATATCAAAAATATACTAATTCAAAACCACAAGATGATGAATATCAAAAATATGAAGAGTATGAAGAAAAATTTGTTACTAAATGGGAATATCTAAGAGAATACTTACGTTGTAAGAATATTAATATATTTCGTAGAATTATTGGATTAATATTTGTATTGCTTGAAACTTTTCTTTGCTTTATATTAAAATGTTTTATTATTATAGTATCTTATTTATGCTTTGTTATTAGTAATATTATTATATTATTACTAAAGATATTATCCCCAATACTATTTATACTTGCTATGTATATAGCATATATAGTATTTACAAAAGGGTTTAATACATTAATTAATAATAATTATACTGAGTTTAGAGGTATATTACTATTTATTATTATATATATTATAGCTATTATATTACCGTATATAGGTAAATTAATAATATCTCAAAAAGTGTTTGATTTACTATATAATAAATTGGATGTATATTTATTTAAAAAATCAGTAGGTTATAAGAATAATTAAATAGTATTACCATTTACTTGTATTTCAATTTCATTAATATTTAGAGAATCTTTTATGGAATTTGATATTGCATATTTAACTTCTTCGATTAGAGAATCATCATAAAATGTATCCAATAAATATTGATTGAAATTTAATTTAATTTTATTTTCTTCAATTTCATAATCTAATAGTTTAGCATTATTATTTAAAAAACTTACTAAATCTGTTTGATAAATACTAGCTGATTTTAGATTTTTAATAATTACTTCAACTTTTTCTTCAGTTTCATTTGTAAATATTGTGACTGGGACTACATTATATTTATCATCTATATTTGTGTAATAATATACTGTTACTTTTGATGAATTATTAATATTAGTTAAATCATATATTTTATTAATACCATAATTTCTATTTAATAATAATGGTAAGTTTTTATTTGAATTTGGTAATTTAGTTAATAAATTATCTTCAACAAATATCATTATATTATCAATATTATCTAGTTCAGTTAATGAATATATTAAACTTTCAATTAGTTTTTCTTCATTGTCTTTATTTATATTTAATAATTCTTTTGAAAAATTTATTTTTAATAATTTATTATCTAGTGAATGACTTATTAATTTTGTATTTTCTGGTATTATTGGTTTTAATTTATTATTAATATAATTACTAGATTTACTATTAATAGTTAATGAATTAATTATTTCTTTTATTTTATTATCAGTATCATTTGAATTACTAATAACACTAGTTCTTACTAATTTATTATTATTTAATAAATATATATTATTAGTATTATTATTGACTGTGATAGTTTTTTCATAATCTTTATTAACTGGAATAATATAAATAATAAAAATGATAAGTAGTGTAATTATAGATATAGTTATCCTTTTTTTAATAGCATTTTTTAACATATAAAAACCTCTTGATAAATTATATTAAAAAAAGGTCTTAATAGACCTATAAATTGATTTCTTCTAATCTAATTAATTCAATAACTGCTTGTGCACGTCCTTTAACTCCTAGTTTTTGAATTACATTAGAAATATGATTTCTTACTGTTTTTTCACTTATTTTTAAAGTATCTGCAATATCTTTTGTTGTCATATTTTGAGTAAGTAAATCAAATACTTCTTTTTCTCGATTAGTTAATACTTTATTATTCATAACAATCACTCTCTAATTTATTGTATGAATAATTATTTATTCCTGTTAATTGAATTTAACTGTAATATATTTTTTTGTATCAAACATACTTTGAATCTTTTTAATAATATTATTTGCTATTTCTTTATTATGATCCTTAGAGGATATTACAACGCTTATTTGATCGTTTTCTATTTTTACAAATGAATCATATTTAAATTCTTTTTTTATAATGTTTTCTATTTCTTCTTGTTTTCCTTTATTTTTATTTATATTTTTTAGTTGTTCATATGCTAGGTTCTTTTCTTCAGTTGATTTGTCTTTATCAACTATTGTATTTTGTAAATCCTCAATTTGTGACAATACCATTTCATCGTTTTCAACTCGTAAACCAACTAAGTTACTAGTATCTGATACTTCAATTGCCTCTGAAGATTCAGATATAGTAGGTTCTATGTTATCAAGTAAATTATTAGGTATTGAAATATAATAAATACATAATATTAAAATAATACTAAATAATGAAATAAAGTACAGATTTTGTTTATTCAATTTAATCACCTAATAATGTATATGTTAAGTAAAAATAATTTATGATTAAAAATTAGTAATTATATGATATAATAAAGACATAAGAAGAGGGATTGTTATATGAAAAAAAATATTTATATTTTATTTTTATTAGTAAGTCTTTTCATTTTTGGATATAAAGTTAATGCATTAAGTGTTCCTGGTGATGGACAGTGGCATAGAATTGATTATGATTCCTTAAAAAATGAAGCAGGAGTAAGAGGTAATATTACTTCTTGTCAAGCAAGTAGTGGTAATATAGAAGTTAAATTAAATACAGATGGTACTCCTACATGCCAAGTTAAATCAAAAAGTGTTACTAATAGTGATATTGATGCTACATTTTTTGTTGGTTGGACTTATAGTGGAGTTAATGGTAGTTCAACAGTAAATACTAAAGTAACGAAATCAAGTTCTGCTGCTGATAACTCTGGTGGAAATTCATCATCAAGTAGTAATACTAATTCTGGCGATTATTTTGCAATATGTGATCCTAGTACAAATCCACAATTAGTTGCTTCATTTAAATTAATTGGTATTTTTGTAAATATTGTTAAAATTATTGTTCCAATTATTTTAATAATTATGGGATCTTTAGATATAACTAAAGCTGTTATTGATAAGAACGATGGAGCTATACAAAAATCATTAATTGTTTTTTTAAAAAGATCAATTGCAGGTGTTTTAGTTTTTTTAGCACCAAGTGTTATTTTAGGTATATTTCATTCAATTGACGGTTTAGATAATTTTGATAGTGGCTATTCAACATGTGTTGATTGTATTTTAGGATCAAGTAGTTGTCCTAATGTAAAATTTATTAATACAGAGAGTTAATTATGGAAAATATTGCATATATATTTTTCCAATTTATTATATATAGTTTAATTGGATATTTAGCTGAAGTTATTTATTGTAGTATATTACAAAAAAAATTAGTTAACCGTGGGTTTCTAGTTGGACCAATATGTCCAATATATGGAATTGGAGCTATTCTAACTATTTATAGTTTAAATAGTTTTAAAGATAATCCAGTGATTATATTTATATTAGGAATTTTAATAACATCTGCACTTGAATATTATACAAGTTATATATTTGAAAAAATATTTAATAATAAGTGGTGGGATTATTCTAATAGACCAGATAATATAAATGGTCGTATTTGTGTTGGTAATTCAATATATTTTGGTTTAGGAATATTAGTTTTAATTTATTTAATTAATCCTTATTTGGATATATTATTAAAAAATATTCCAAATAATATATTAATTATATTATCTATTATTTGCTTTATAATATTATTTGTTGATTTAATTTGGTCAATAATAATTGCATATAACTTAAGAACAAGATTAATTGTTGCTGAAGAATTAAAGATGGCTAAACTTAAAATTATTCCTAAAATATTTGAAAATAAACATAAAGATGTCTTATCTAGAATTAAATTTAAGAGTAACCGTTTAATAAAAAACTATCCTAATCTAGCTAAGAATTTAAGAAAAGAATTGGATAGTGTTAGAAAAATGGTTGTTGACATAAAAAGTGTTAATAAGAAACAAAAAAAGAAGTGAAAAAGCGTAAAATTTCGTAAAATTTTCACTTTTTTTATGAAAAAAAAAGGAAATCCGGGATTTACGAAGTATATAACTAGTGAAGGGAGATATTAGTTATGTACAAAGAAGTGTCAATTAGGCAACATGATATTAAAGACTGTGGTGCTGCATGTTTATTATCGATAATAAAATATTATAATGGTAATATTTCTTTAGAAAAGATAAAGTTAGATACTTTTATTACTAAAGATGGCATCACGGCATTTAATTTAGTTAATGCAGCAAAAAAATATGGTTTTGATTCATATGGTATTAAAATAACTTTTGATGAATTAAAATTAGGTAAGGTTCTTTTGCCTGCGATTGCTTATTTAGAATTACAAAATGGATTAAGGCATTATGTAGTTGTTTATAAGATAACTTCTAAATATGTTAGGATTATGGATCCTGCAAAGGGTATAGTAAAAGTAAAACATGAAATATTTGCGCGCGATTTTAAAGATGTTTTGCTTATATTTAGTCCTATTTCAAAAATAGTAAAGTATGAAGATTCTAATAAACTATATGATATTTTTATCAATTTTATTAAAAGTGATAAGAAACTAATTATTAATTTATTTATTACTTCATTTATTTTAACTATTGTATCCGTATTTATTTCTTTTTATATGAAAATAATCTTAAATAGTGCTCAAAATAATATTAAATCATTATTTATAGCATTTGTAATAATATTTTTTATACTAAATATTGTTAAAGTATTATTTTCTTATTTAAGGAATTATTTCGAAACATATTTAAATAAAAATGTTGATGTTAAATTAATTCCATCTTTTTTAATTCATATCTTTAATCTTCCTTTAAGTGCCATTAGTAATAGAACAACTGGTGAAATAATCACTAGGGTACAAGAGTTAGAAAACTTGAAAGAAGTTTTTGCAAATATGTTTATAACTTTAGTATTAAATCTATTAATGGCAATCATATCTTGGTTTGTACTTATGTTTATAAATTGGCAATTAACATTAGTATTAGTTGTTATTATAGTAATATATCTATTTAATAATATTTTATGGCTAAAACCAATTAATAAAATGGTAGAAAATAATATTGTTTTAGAAACTGAATTTAATTCTATATTAAATAATAATTTAAATCATATTATTTCAATTAAAAATGATGGTATATTTTCTAAAAATAAAATTGAAGAAAAACTTATTTCATTTTTAAATAACACATTTAATTTTAAAAAGAATATTAATATTTATTCATTTATTAATGAATTTATTGTTGAAATAGGTCTTTTTGTTCTTAATACTTTAGGATTAGTATTTATCATGAATAATACTATTGAGTTAATTGATTTGATAACTTATGATTCACTATATTTATACTTTATTAACCCTATTAGGGAAATAGTAAATTTAATTCCAAAATATGTATTTATAAAAAGAAGTTTTTATAAGATAAATGATTTCTTAATGTTGGAAGAAGAATCTACTATTGATGATTTAGAGGAATTTAGTAATGGTGATATCAAATTTGATAAAATTGATTTTTCATATAATTGTTATGATTATCCAATAAGTAATTATTCTTTAAATATTAAAAAGAATAGTAAAGTATTAATTATGGGAAAGAGTGGAAGTGGTAAATCAACATTATTTAAATTATTATTTAGATTATATGATCCATTAAAGGGAAATATAATGATTAATAATATAAATATTAAAGATTATCATGTAAATACAATAAGAAATAATATTTGTTATATATCACAGGATGAAGGATTATATAACGATACTTTATTAAATAATATAACTTTAGGTAAAGATATTAGTTTAGAAAAGTTAAATAAGATAATAGATTTATGTCAAATTAATGATATTTTAGATAAAAAATCATTTAGATTAAATACGTTGTTATTGGAAGATTCATCAAATTTATCCGGTGGTGAAAGAGCAAGAATTATTATTGCTAGGGCTCTTTTAAAAAATAGTAATATTATTATTTTTGATGAAACATTTAGTGCTATTGCAGAAAATGATGCCAATATAATGATTAATAATATTTTTAATTATTATCCAAATAAAACTTTTATACTTATATCTCATTTTAAACCTAGTTATAAATTTAATTTAGTAGTGGAAGGAGGTTTTAATGGTTAATTATAATATAAATAATAAGGATTATTTATTAAGTATTAAACCATCATATATGTTTATACCTATAATTATATTTAGTTCTTTAATAATAATTATTATATCTATTTGTTATTTTAAAACATATGATGTGTTTGTAACAAAAGGATATTTATCTTGTGATAATAAATGTAATATTGTTGTTAGCGTTAATCCAATAGATATTAATAAAATAAATAAAGCGAACTATATTAAATTAAATGATAAATTAATTGATTTTAAAAAAATTATTATAGATGATATTCAAGTAGACGAGATAAATAAAATTAATATTCAAAATGTTAATGTTGAAGTTGATCAACTAGATAATGATTATTTAAATACATTCCAGGATATAAAAGTATACTCAAATTATGAAAGTATATTTAGCAAAATAAAGAAACTATTAATGTAAGGAGGAAAAAAATGGAAACAATCATGTTAAATAGAGAATTACAAGAAGTATCTGGTGGTGCAATACACTGGGCTGCAATATTAGGACTTGCAGTTGGTGCAGTAGCCTTTATAGCAGGTATTTTTGATGGTTATCTAAGACCATACGGATGTCGTAAATAAAATTAGAAAGGAGCAAATACTATGACAAACGAAGAATTAATGATAATAACTGGTGGAGGATGGTTTAGTGCAACTTTTTTAAATGCAGCATCTAGAGCGTTAACATCAGTTATGGATTTTGGAAGAAGTATAGGAACATCAATTAGAATGTTAGTATCAGGAAAAAGATGTTAAAAGAAAAAATTAATAATAAGTATGTAAGAGTAGTTTTAACTATATTATTGATATTAATTGCTTTTGTAGGATTTAGCTACTTGCTAGAAATTATTAATGGTATAGGAAAAATAGTTGGTACATATTTAAGAACTTTATAAGAAGGTGATTCATCACTTTCTTTTATTTTTTTAATAACTTTGTTATAATATTTTTGGTGATTGAAGTGATTTTAGCAATCGTTGGACCAACTGGAGTTGGTAAAACTAAATTATCTGTTGAATTAGCAAAAAAATTAAATGCAATTATCATTAATAATGATGCTATGCAAGTATATAAAGATATGAATATTGGAACTGCAAAACCAACCATGGAAGAAAAAGAAAACATAATTCATTATTTGCTTGATTTTGTTGATGTTGATAATAATTATACTGTATTTGATTATCAAAAAGATGCTAGAAAAATAATTGATGATAATAAAGATAAAAATATTATTTTTGTTGGTGGTACTGGATTATATTTAAAAGCTGCATTATTTGATTATAGATTTGAAGAAGAAGATGAAGTAAATGATTATGATGATTATACTAATGAAAAATTATATGACTTAGTATTAAAAAAAGATCCAAGTTCAAATATTCATAAAAATAATAGGCAAAGGTTAATTAGATTTTTAAATAAAAAAAATACAGATGTTGTTGAAGCAAAAGAATTATATGATGTTATATTTATCGGATTAACAACAGATAGAGAAAACTTATATAAACGAATAGATGATAGAGTAGATGAAATGATTAAAGATGGTTTAATTGATGAGGTTAAATCATTGTATCATCATAAAAATAATAGTAAAGCACTTAATACCGCAATTGGTTATAAGGAATTATTTAAATATTTAGATGGAGAAATAACATTAGAAGAAGCAATTGATTTAATAAAGAAAAATTCACGCCATTATGCTAAAAGACAGTATACATGGTTTAATAATCAAATGGATATTAAGTGGTTTAATACTAATTACGATGATTTTAATAAAACCATTAATGAAGTAGAGGAATATATAAAAACACAAACTAAATAAGTTTGTGTTTTATTATTAATAATTAAATTCTAGATATATTGATTTATCAAATATATGAGTTTCTGTATTACCATCATCAGTTTCAACTAATTTTTGATTAGTTATTAAAAAGTATTTATGATCTAGTATTGGTCCACGAGCAGATACTGGATCATCCCAAGTAAGATCAAGATGTAACCATTTATTATTTATATATACTGCATTCCATACATGAGTTTTACTTGCTACTTTATAATTTTTAATACCAAATTTATTTAAGAATAATTCCATTGCATCAGCATAACCAGAACAAATGGCTTTATGTTGTATTAGCGTTCCATAAGCTGTATTTGAATCATATTCTGATGTTCCTTCGTTATTTCTTACAGTATCGTATTCAGTATTGTTTATAATATAATCATGGATAACTCTTATTTTAGCCTCATCACTCATTGAATTATTAATATTATCTTTTATAATTTTATTTACTTTATCATTAATTTGATTAATCTTTTCTTCAGTATATAACTTATGTATTTTAACGTTTATTTCACCTGAATCATCATAAGTAGTTTCAATAGATGTAAATGAATTAAATGGGGATACATAATTATTAATATCAGTTAATAATACTTCATTACCACTTATGGTTTGGATATCTTTTACACAATCTTCATATTCAGTTGGACAATAAAAAGTAAATTCATCCCAACCATTATTAATAACACTAAAGAATATATTTCTAATATCTTTTAAGCTATAAGGAATATAACTGTCATTTCTTTCAACAAACATAAAGTCATATTCTTTTTTATAATCATTACTTGGTTCAATAATTAGTTTTGGTCTATTATTAATAATATTTGTTGCTACTTCTTTAATATCATCCATATATACTAATTCAAGTACAATTAGAAGTATTAAGATACTTGGTAATATTAATCTCTTCATATTATTCACCTTAAATAGATTATAGCAAAAAAAAAGAAACGATACAATTATTAATTCATTTCTTTAACTTTTTTATTTAATCTTGCTTTTTCTCTAGATGCAGTATTTTTCTTTACTAACCCTTTAGCAGTAGCTTTATCAATATTTTTTTGCATAGTTTTTAAAGTTTCACCAGCTAGTTTTTTATCTCCAGCAGCAACAGCTTTATCAACAGCTTTAATATTATTTCTAACTCTAGCTTTTAATTCGTGATTATTTTCAGTTACTTTTCTAGTTCTTCTAATATCTTTTTTAGCACTTTTAATATTAGCCATAAAATAAGTCCCTCCTTAAGTACATAAAGATTTTACCAAAAATATTTACATTTTGCAAGTAAATACTAGGTTTTGACATAATTTTTATTACTTTTTTATTAAAATAATGGTATGAAAAAATTTAAAACAAGAAAAAGAATCAAGTTTTTTAAATATATATTATTTATATTAATAGTATTTTTTTCGTATTATTTTACAACTAATATCTTAAATAATAAAAAAGTTGATCCTAAAACTTATATAAAAAATCTTCTTAATAATAGTTTTAATAATCAATTAAATAAAAAGGATAACAAATCTAATAATATAAATCCTATATCATTATTTGAATATAATTTATCTCTTAAATCAAATATATCAAGTAATAAAGAATTTCAACGTCAAAGCATTGAATATATTGAACAAGTAAATAAGGAAATGAGTGAACCTCTTATTTATATTTATAATACACATGAAAGTGAAGAATATAAAATTGACTATAGGTATGAATATTCTATTATTCCAAATGTTAAAATAGCATCTTATATATTACAAGAAAAATTAGAAAACTTAGGTTTAAATTCAATTGTTGAAACAACAAGTATAAAAGATATTTTAAATCAAAATAATTGGGTTTATAGATATTCTTATAAAGCAAGTAGAATTTTATTAGAAAAAGTAATGAATGAGAAACCATCTATTAAATATTTTATAGATATTCATAGAGATTCTTCTAAATATGATAAAACAATGATAGATTATGATAATAAAAAGTATGCCAGAGTATTGTTTGTAGTTGGTTTAGAACATGAAAACTATCAGTATAATCTTGATTTTTCTAATAAATTAAATGAAATGATTGAAAAGAAGGTTCCTGGGATATCTAGAGGTATATCAAAAAAAGAAGGCTTGGGTGTAAATGGAATTTATAATCAAGATTTAAGTAAGTATTGCATATTAATTGAAATAGGTGGGGTAGAAAATAATATTCAAGAGGTATCAAATACTATTAATATAATAGGTGAAGTATTAAAAGAATATATAGAAAATGAAGGATGATAATATGGAAAAAAAGAAAAAAAATTATTTTTGGTTTATATTAAGTACTTTATTTATAATATTTGTGGCCTACATGGTTGCTTATAATAGTGGATATTATGAAGCTAATATGTCTAGAAAATCAAAAATAACTGAAGAAAAACTTCAAGAATTTGAACAGGATGTTAAGGATGGTAAAGAGATAGATATAAAAGATTATGTAGAAAATGATTTTGTCGATTACTCGTCTTCTTTTTCTAAATTAGGTAATAAGTTTTCTTCATCAATTGATACATTTATGGATTCGGGATTATCAGATTTTTTTGAATTTTTAGGAAGATTATTTATGTAAAAACTCATTTCTTTATAGAAATGAGTTTTGTTAATAATTATTTTTCAATTTTACACTTATACCCAGAATTTTCTAATTCTTTTTTAGCATTATCTGGAGTTTGTATCATATTTAATTTATCGTCTTTTATTTTATTAATATCAAAATTTGCAGTAATTTTTATATTTTTATTCTCTATATTTTGTTTACAATCAGAAAATGTATCTTTAAAATCTTCCATTCCTGCTTTGACACCACTACATAAATCTTGATTATTAAATGTATTAATTTCTGCATCTGAATAATTAGATAAATTAAGTAAGTATTCTAAATTCATAGATTCAATTTTATTGTCATTAAAACTAGCTGTTATTGATACATCTGTTTCACTTTCATTTTTATTACATTTTAAAGTTGATTTACCTTCACAACCTGTTAATAATAATAAGCTAATACCACATAACCCAATTAAAGATAAAGTTCTTTTCATATTTATCCTCCTTATATGTATTTTATCAAATATAATTAATAATAACAATAATGATTATTATTAATATGATTTTGTGATATAATTCTATTTAAGTGAAGTGGTTATATGTTTGAAAATGATACAAATTTTTTAGATCAACATTTCTTAAAAGATGAAAATGTAATAAATAGATTTATTCAAGAATGTGATTTAAATGAAAAAGATATTGTTCTTGAAATAGGTGCTGGAAAAGGAATATTATCAAATATTATTAATAAAAGAGTAAAATCATTTACTATTATAGAAAAAGATATAAGATTAAAAAAATATTTAAATGATTATAATGTAATATATAATGATGTTTTAAAGGAAGATATATCTGGATATAATAAAATTATTACATCTCTACCTTATTCAATAACTGAACCATTTATTTATAAATTAATAGATATTGATTTTGATAAAGTGATAATGATATGTGGTAAAAAATTTGCAGATAGTATTATTAATGAAAATAATACAAAACTATCATTACTAGTTAATTCATACTTTAATGTAAAAAGAATTATAGATATTGAACCAACATCTTTTGAACCACAACCAAGAGTAATGTCATCTTTGATAACATTAACTATGAAAGATATTAAAAAACTATCTAAATCTGATGTAATTTTAAGAGAATTATATAAATATCGTTATATGAAGATAAAAAATGCTTTAAAAGAAATATTAATTAAAATTAATAATATAACTCAAAGACAGGCAAGAGAAATTATTGATAGTTTTGAAATAAATGAATTAATATTAAATAAATTATTTGACGAATTGTCAAATAATGAGTTAAAAGAGTTGAAAAACAAGATAAAAACTAGTAAAATATAATTAATAAATATATTGATTAGGACAAGATTATTATTTTAATCTTTATAGAGAGATTGATATTGGTGGAATTCAATTAAGATTTAATAATAATTACTACCTATGAATTGGACTCGAAAGAGAATCCCGGCATAAACCGTTATATTAATTAAGTTAAATAAAGGATGGTACCGTCTTATAAGACTCCTTAAGTATCATTCTTTTTGTTTTTTTAGGAAGGAAGAGAGAAAATATGATTAATATTAAAGAAGATGAAAGATTAATGCCACTAAACCATTCATGTGCTCATGTAATGGCTCAAGCAGTAAAGCATTTATACAAAGATGCTAAGTTTTGGGTTGGACCTGTAATTGAAGATGGTTTTTACTATGATATGGACTTAGGCGATAAAGTAATTACTGAAGAAGATTTACCTATCATTGAAAAAGAAATGAAAAAGATTATTAAAGATGGTAAAAGAATTGTTAGACAAGAGATAACAAGGGAAGAAGCTCTTGAAATGTTTAAAGATGATCCATATAAAATTGATTTAATTAATAATATGGATGATTCTACTAATATTACTTGTTATACTCAAGGGGATTATACAGACCTTTGTCGTGGTCCTCATGTTGATACAGTTAAAGAATGTAAGTACTTTAAATTACTTAAGTTTTCTGGTGCCTATTGGAAAGGAGATTCCAATAATAAGATGCTTCAAAGAATTTATGGAGTTTGTTTTGAAAGTGAAGAAGATTTAAATGCGTGTTTGCAAGAAATAGAAGAAGCTAAAGAAAGAGATCATAGAAAAATTGGTAAAGATTTAGATATATACATGATGAGTGATCTAGTAGGACGTGGTTTACCTATGTATTTACCAAATGGATTTATATTATGGAATGAATTAGAAAATTATATAAGAAATAAAGAAATAAAAAGAGGATATGTTCATGTTCAAACACCACCTCTTGGTAATGTTAATCTATATAAAACATCTGGTCATTTAGAACATTATAAGGATGCAATGTTTCCAATTATGGAGGTTGAAGATGAAGAATATGTTCTTCGTCCAATGAACTGTCCACATCATATGGTAATGTATTCTAATTCTTTACATTCATATAAAGAATTACCTATTAGAATTGCTGAAATAGCAAGAGATTGTAGATATGAAGCATCAGGTGCTTTAAAAGGAATTGAAAGAGTTAGAACATTTTGTCAGAATGATTGTCATATTTTTTGTACACCAGAACAAATTGAAAGTGAATTTAAAGGTGTAGTTGATTTAATTTTAGAAGTATATAAAGAATTAAATATTACTGATTATAAATTTGAATTATCTTTAAGAGATAAGAATGATAAAGTTAAATATCATCAAGATGATGAAATGTGGGATTTAGCTGAAAACAAATTAAGAGAAGTATTAAATGATTTAAAAATAGATTATGTAGAAAAAATAGGTGAAGCAGCATTTTATGGTCCTAAACTTGATGTTCAAGTTAAACCAGCTGTTGGAAATGAAGTAACACTATCTACTTGTCAATTAGATTTTTGTTTACCAGCAAAATTTGATTTAAAATATATAGATAGTGATGGAAGTAAAAAAACACCAGTTGTTATTCATAGAGCTATTTTAGGTACATTAGATAGATTTATTGCATTATATTTAGAGATGACTAAAGGAAATTTACCACTTTGGGTAGCACCTGTTCAAGTTATGCTAATTCCTGTTAATAATGAATATCATTTAGATTATGTTAAAGAATTAGAAGAAAAACTAAAGAATAATAATATTAGAGTTAAAGTAGATGATAGAGAAGAAAAATTAGGATATAAATTAAGAGAAACACAAATAAAGAAAATTCCATTAACATTGGTTGTTGGAGATAATGAAAGAGATAATAAAACTGTAACTTATAGAGAATTTGGAACTGAAGAAAAAGTTACTATGTCAATTGATGAATTTAGTGATAAAATTAACGAATGTATAAAGAATAAAAAACATAATATTTAAGGAGATAAATATGTATTGTTCTGATTGTGATAATCTAAATGAATCTAAGAAAAAAGAAGGTTCAATTAGAGGATGTATGTATGAATGTAAAAAACTAAAAAAAATGGTTCCAGGTAATTATTCATGTGATAAATTTACTAAGTCATGGAAAAGAACAACATTTGATAAAGAAAGAATATATACTGAAGGTAGATTATATAGTGATAAAGCAAAAGGTAATCCTGGAGTACTATTATTTGTAATTATAGTTTTAATTATTATTGCATTATTAATGGGTGTATTTAAATTTTAGAAAAAGAGGTGAAATATATGCAAATATATAATACATTAACAAGAAAAGTTGAAGAGTTTGTTCCATATGAAGGTAAAAGTGTAAAAATGTATACATGTGGACCTACTGTATATCACTTTGCTCATATAGGAAATATCAGAAATTATATAGGCCATGATATTTTAGAAAAAACTTTATTATATCTTGGATATGATGTTACTAGAGCTATGAATATCACTGATGTTGGACACTTAACTAGTGATAGTGACTCTGGTGAAGATAAAATGGAAGTAGCAAGAAAAAGAGAACATAAATCAGCAATGGAAATTGCTAAATTTTATACAGATGCTTTCTTTAAGGATTTTGATAAAGTAAATTGTAAACGTCCTGAAATAGTTTCACCAGCAACTGATAATATAGATATGTATATTAAAATGATTGAAAAGTTAATAAATGATGATTATGCTTATATATCAGGTGGTAATGTATATTTTGATATATCTAAATTAAAGGATTATTATGTATTAACCAATCATCAAGAAGATCAAATGGTAGTAGGTGCAAGAGAAGGTGTTGAAGAAGATCAAAATAAAAGAAATCAAGCTGATTTTGCTCTTTGGTTTACAACATCTAAATTTGAAAACCATGAATTATTATGGGACAGCCCATGGGGCAAGGGTTATCCTGGATGGCATATTGAATGTTCTGGTATTTCAATTAAATATTTAGGTGAGCATTTAGATATTCATGGCGGTGGAGTGGATAATATTTTTCCACATCATACTAATGAAATAGCACAAAGTGAGAGTTATTTAGGTCATAAGTGGTGCAATTATTGGTTTCATAATGAACATTTACTTGATGAAAGTGGTAAAATGTCTAAATCAAATGGAGCAATTCTTACTGTATCTTCTTTGGAAGAACAAGGATATGATCCATTAGCATTTAGATTTATGTGTTTAAATTCTCATTATCGTAAACAATTAATATTTTCTTATGATAATTTAAAACAAGCTGAAGATACTTTAAATAAACTTAGAACTAGAATATCAAATATTACAAAAGATGGAAATATTGATAATGATAAATTTGAAGAGTATAACGAATTATTTAAGAAAGAATTATCTCAAGATTTAAATACAGCAAATGCTATTACAGTACTATATAATTTATTAAAGGATAATACTGTTAATAATACCACTAAGTTAGAATTAATTAATAGTTTTGATAAGGTATTTTCTCTTAATTTAATAAAAACTAATGAAATAGATGATGAATTAAAATCATATATTGAATCTAAAATAGAAGAAAGAAATAATGCTAAGAAAAATAAAGATTATGAATTGGCTGACTCTATTAGAGATGAATTACTTTCTAAAGGTATTGAAATTAAAGATACTAGAGAAGGTACTACTTATAGTTTGATTTAAAAATAATGCTGTGTTAGGTGTAGCCTAGATTGGGTTGCCACTTTAATCAATTGTTGATTAGGTGGCATTTTTTAATTGACAAACATATGCATATTTGCTATCTTTATTTTAGGAAGTGAATAATTAATGAAAAATATGAATAAAGAAATAATTAATAGTGAAGAATTTGATTTAATATGTAAATATATAAAGATTAGATATGAATCAAATGTAAGTCAAAGAGAGTTAGCAAGAAGAATAGGAATGGCACAATCAACAATAGCTAGAATGGAAAAAAATCTACATTCTATGTCTATTGGTAATTTTACTAAGTTATTATCAGCACTTGGATATAAATTAGAAATTATAGAACAGGAGGAATAGTTTTGAATGAAATAATTGAAAAAGAAGAAATTTTAATAGAAGATATGATATATAATTTTAAAGGTGTAGAGGTTATGCTTGATTCTGATTTAGCAAAACTTTATCATGTAGAAACTAAACGAATTAATGAAGCAGTAAAAAATAATCCTGAAAAGTTTCCTAAAAGATTTAGTAAAGTTTTATCAGAAAATGAGTGGAATTCTCTAAGGTCGAAAATTTCGACCTTAGAGAATAGTAATGTTGGTAGAGGACATTATTCCAAGTATCTACCAAGAGTGTTTACAGAACAAGGAGTTTATATGCTTGCAACTATATTAAAATCTGACGTAGCCACTGAGGTAAGTATAAAAATAATGGATACTTTTGTTAAAATGAGACATTATATTAATTATAATAATCATTTATTACCATATAGATATATGCTTTTAGAAGAAAAAGTTGATAATAATACTAGAAGAATAGATGAATTATTTGATAAATTTAATCCAAAAGATATAACAAATAATAGTATATTTTTTGAAAATGATATTTATGATGCTTATTCTATTTTATTAGATATATTAAATCAATCTAAAAATGAGATTATTATAATCGATAATTATGCTGGTAAAGAACTATTAGATATTTTAAAAACAATAGATAGAAAAATAATAATCGTATCAAAAAATATAAATGAAATATTAAAGAAAAAGTATGAATCTCAATATTCTAATGTAACTTTTATTGGTAATGATACATTTCATGATCGATTTATTGTTATAGATAGAAAAATATTATATTCTTGTGGTTCAAGTTTTAAAGATTTGGGAAAGAAATGTTTTGCAATAAATCGCTTTGATGACAAAGAATATTTGATAAGATTATTAGAAAAATTAAATTTATAATATAGTCATATAATTATAGTTAAACTATTTATAAGTTCTTATTATGAGTTTTTATTTACTTTAATTGTCAATTAATTTATTTAATGATATAATTATTTAAGTGATGGTGATAAATATGAAAAAAATATTAACTGGTTTAAAACCAACTGGAGATCTAACTTTAGGTAATTATATTGGTTCTATTAAACAAATGATAAAACTTCAAGATGAATATGATTCATATATTTTTGTTGCGGATTTACATGCTTTAACAATACCTCAAGATCCTAAAGAATTAAATGAAAGAATAAGAAAATTTATTGCTATGTATATTGCATGTGGTATAGATCCAAATAAAAATACTATATATTTACAATCTGAAAATGAATTTATTCCTGCAATTTCATATTTACTTGAATGTTCTACATATTATGGTGAAGCTTCCCGTATGATACAATTTAAGGAAAAGTCAAAACAAAACGCTAATTTTTCTGTTGGACTTTTAACATATCCAGTTTTAATGGCTGCAGATATATTGTATTGTGATGCTGATTTTGTACCTGTTGGAATTGATCAAAAACAACATGTTGAACTTGCAAGAAATATTGCTGAAAGATTTAATAATAAATATGGTGAAGTATTTAAATTACCTGAACCATTAATAAGTTCTACTGGTGTAAAAATTAAAGATTTAAAAGATCCAACTAAAAAAATGAGTAAATCAGAAGAAAATCCTGCTGGAGTTATAAGTATGTTTGATACTAAAGAAGAAATTGAAAAGAAAATATTAAAAGCAACTACTGATAGTGATAATATGGTTAAATATGATCCAGAAAATAAACCAGGAATTTCTAATTTACTTAATATTGCATCTTCTATTACTAATACTGAAATCAAAGATTTAGAATTAAAGTATAAAGATTTTGGTTATGGTGATTTCAAGAAAGATGTTGCTAGTATTGTTTCAAATCATATAGCTGAGATTCAAGATAAATATAATAATATTATTAATGATGAAAAGTTAGATAAGATTTTGGATGATGGTATTAAAAAGAGTAGAGAACTTGCTAAAGAAAAATATGATGATATGAAAAAAATACTTGGAATTGTTAGATTTGAAATATAATAAATACTGTTAATCATTAGTTAAAATGTTACCGATTTAATATGAAAGAGGCAGAGATTATTTCCCTGCTTCTTTTTCATCTCTTATT
>CACZPQ010000012.1 GCA_902783185.1 uncultured Erysipelotrichaceae bacterium | reverse complement strand
CATACGGATACCCAGATGACCAGTATTTTTTCTTAAAGTTATTTGATATGTCTAGAAACTAAATCCCACAAACTTTGTGACTGAACCATAAAAAAAGATTAAATCTTTTCATTAACCTTCTTTAAAACAAAATATCTACAACCATAAGCACAATTATTCTTTAAATAATTATCTAGATTATCATAGTTATTTAACTTAGTACATTTAGGATTCTTTTTATCATTAAACCCTTTTAATCTAAGTTTATTATAAGCCCAATCACCTACTATATAATCAAATTCATTAAAATAATCAGTACATTTTTCTAAGAATACTTCTTCATCAAATGCATCTCTATAATCATTAATTAATTCATAATCAATATCATTAGCTTTAATTATTTTCATTATAAAACACCTACTATTTTTAAACTTATTAATACAACAATACTAATAACTAATATAATTATTATACCAAATATAATTGAATTAGTCACTTTAGAATTAGTTATTATCTTTTTATTTAATTTATTCGGAGTATTCTTATTAATTTTATCAAGTAATTTTTTATTAACATCTACTTCAATTGGACTAACTTTATAATAATTAAATATTTTATTATTTATATATTCTAATTCTTTAAATGATAAACTTTTTATCTTATCTTCACTTAAACCAAATACATCATATACTTCTTGAGATATAACATTATTTCTTTTTAAAGTAAAATCTATTGGATGTAATACTTCATATACTTTTGCTTCAAAATAATTAAGTATATAATCTTGATTATCTGTCATTCTTTGATTATATTCTTGCATAAAAGGATCATTATTTACTGGAGTAAATAATAATTCTTTAAACTTATCAAACTTTTTAATATCAAACTTTAAAGCATTATATTTAGCTATATACATATTTATTAAATCTTCTTGAATATAAATAAAATATGGATTATATTGATTAGAATTAAATGCTATATTTCTTAAATTAACACTATAAAAGTTATTAAAATCATCATATAATTTATTTATATAATAACTTTCTACATTATATTTACTTAATAAGTATTCAAAAGATTGACTATCTTTTTTTTCATATAAACCTAAGATATTTTCTTCTCCATATATATATATTAAAATACCAATAGCATATACTAAAAAATCTTTTATATTACTATAATCATTAGTTTCTTTTAATAAAATATATTTTTTTAATGATTCATCAATTGCAGGATTAATAAATATATTATTACTCATATAATTCACCTATTATTATAATAACATAAATATTATTAATTTTGAAGCATTGGTGATGAATTTTCTAAAGTACCGCCCAAATACATTGGTACTTTACCCATTATTACTTTAGATGCCAATAATACATTATAATGCTTTTTAATACTCTTATCTTTAAAAGGAATAACAATATCATCTACAATATCTATATCAACATATATTTCAACTAATACATTATTAATACCATAATTACTTACTTTAGTATTTAAATTTGTTACTAATGAAGATAAAAACTTAATTCTAACAGGTATTTTAGGACCTAAGTTATTATAATAAATTGAATTACTAGCTAATCCAATTGGATAATATAATACTAAATCATCTTTAATATTAAAATCATGATCTGTAATATCTTTATATGATGTTTTAGATACTATTTCATATAATTCATTAGTTATATTTTGAAGAATATTATATGATTTTTTAATATCATAATCTATTGATATTACTTCATCATTCTTATTTTTAACAATCGTAATCAAATCATTTAATTCTTTCTTTGATAAACTATCATTAGATATAAAATTCATTATTAAATGATTATTATATGTATCTAATGAATATTCAGATATATCAAGTAATTTAGGAGTAATATTATTATTAATATAAGATAAAAATATACTTGTTAAAAGTATAATACTTATAATTATTATATATAATATATTAATTTTAAACTTATGTTTTTTAAATCTTTTCATTAATAAAATTTATGCTTTATTAATTATAATAATACTATAAAAAAAGAGATTGACCGCCAGCCGGAAAATATGGCCAACGACCAATCTCATTACATATAATATACAATAATTATTAAATTATGTCAATTAATTATTATAATTAAAATAATCCCCAATTTAATACATTATTAAGTAAAAATATTACACCACATATAAATGCTATAATAACTAATACTATTAATATTTTTATTACTATTTTAGTTGAATTCATATCATCTTTTAAATCACTAAAATCATCAAAATCTTGTGTTTTAAACACTGTTGAATTAGTATAAAATGATTTATCTATTTTGTCTTTATTATCATCATTTTTTATTTCTTTTGCTTCTTCAACTTTCTTTTCTTCTTGTTTTTCAGATTCTACTTCTTTAGAAGATTCTAGTTTTGCTTGTTTTACTATTTCTTCAGTAAACTTTCCAACACCATCTATCTTAGTTTCATCATCTTCACCTTTAAGTTCATCAAGCAAATCTAAAGGATCCATATCTTTTTCATTTTTTAATTTGTTTGTTTCTTCAGTTAAATTAATAGTATCTATTAAAGTTTTTAATTCATCTTTTTCATCATCAGATACCGCCTTTACTCTATCATCTATTTTACTTAAGGCCTCAATATTTAATTCATTTAAAATATCTACTTGTGTATTTCTTAATTTTTTTAATCTTTCTACTTCATAATCATTTTGTTTATTTTCTTTTGCTCTAGATAATATTTCATTAATATCATATTCTCTAGTTTCTGCTAAAGATATCTTTGCTCTTTCTTCATCTTCATCAACATTACCTAATGTTTTTTTCTTTACATCTTCTCTATATCTTTTATCTAACATGTCTTTTAATCTATCTATATCAATAGTCTTACCATCTCTAGATAATACTTGTGAATTAGAATTAACATCAAATGTATCCATTTGAATTTCATTAATTTCACTATATAAACTTTGATTTTTCTTAGTTCTAGACATATTACTAGTATCTTCACTATACTTATTAACCCTTGTTTCCATATTTTTAACTCCTTATTGTAATAATAACACAAATATTAACATTTTTGTATTATTTTTCATTGAATTTATATTTTCTTTACGATATACTTTAAATGTAAAGGAGATAAAATTATGAAAAAAATTAATGTAGATCAAGTAAAATGTATTGGTTGCGGTGCTTGTGTTGGTATAGATTCTGAACATTTTGATTTTGATGACAGTGGTTTATCTACAGTTATTAGTCAAGAAAATTTAGAAAGTGAAGATTTAGAACAAGCAGTTGAAGGATGTCCAACTGGTGCTATATCAATAGAGGGTGAAGATTTAGAACAATCAACTGAAGATACTGCAATCGAGGGTTAAGAATGCAGTTACATAATGCAACACAACAAGAATTAGCAAATAAAATTCAATTATTAAAAGAAAAATTGAGTGATGAAGAAATAATTTCTTTATTAGAAGAAGATATTTTAAAAATGGATGTATCTTATATTTCATATATATTTTGTAGATATATACATGGAGCTAACATTAAGGAACATGAAAAAATTATTTTTAAAGATAAGCAATTATTAAATGTTGTAAATTGGGCATTATATGTTGAAGGTGCCGACATCGATACTTGTCAAGATATTGTATTACATGCTAATGATGACTCATTAGATTATTATAGTGTTTTATTGATGTTTACTAAAGTTAAAGGTGCTGATTTAAAAAAGATTGAGGATAAATTTTTAAAATTAAATAATCCAAATGGTAGTTATCTGTTTGCAAAAGATGTTGAAGGTGCTAACATTGAAGCACATGAACAAATTGTTGCCCAAAGTAATAATGCTGATTTATGTGCTGGTTTTATTAAAAATGTTAAAGGAGCTAATAAAAAAGTACTTGAACAAGGAGCACTAAAATCAAATAATATATTAGCACTTAATAGATTTATGAATGATATAGATGACATAGATAAAAAAGCATTCAAAGAAAGAATTAAAGAACTAGAAAATAAATCTAAAATATTAAATAAAAAGCTTGATTTTTGTTATGATGTTAAAAGAAAAATTGATGATTTATTAAAAAAGTAAACATTATTTGTTTACTTTTTTCTTTGCTTTTTTATAACCATATAGTTTTCTTACTTCATTATTAGTTAATATGCGATAATCACCTGATTTTAAATCATTTAATTCTAGGAAAGCATATCTTGTTCTTGTTAATTTGATAACACTATGATTTAAAGATTCAAATATTCTTTTAACAATATGGTTTCTTCCTTCTTCGATTACTATTTCAACAAGATCAGTATCTTTAATTTTATCTCTTTTTCTTACCTTAACTCTTTTTATATTACACTTTTTATTATCAATAACAATTCCTTTTTTTAATTTATGTATTTCCTCAGGAGATAATATACCTTCAATTTTTGCAAGATACGTTTTTTCAACACCACTAGACGGATGAGATAATATATTTGTTAACTCACCATCATTAGTTAGTAATAATAATCCTGTTGTATCATAATCAAGTCTTCCAACTGGATATATTCTTGCTTTTGTATCAATTAAATCTGTAACTATTTTTCTATTCTTTTCATCATCTAAAGAACAAATATACTCTCTTGGTTTATTTAAAAGATAATACTCTTTTTGTTCTAGTTTTAATACTTTACCATCAATTTCGATTTTTACATCTTTATTTACCTTTGTTCCAAGTTCCGTTATTACTTTACCATCTACTTTAACTTTACCTGATGTAATTAATTCTTCAGCCTTTCTTCTTGAAGTAAAACCAGATTCAGCAATTAATTTTTGTAATCTTTCCATAAGAAAATCACCTAAAGTAATTCTATCACACTTTATGAAAAAAATATAGAAACTATTATTATAGATACTATTATTCCTATAAGATCAGCAAACAATCCAACATATAGAGCATATCTAGTTTTAAACACTTTAATACTACCAAAATATAATGCTAAAACATAAATAGTTGTATCTGTACAACCTTGAATAGTAGATGAAAGTCTTCCAATAAATGAATCAGGTCCATATAAAGAATAAATATTATTTAATATTGCAAGTGTTGCTGTTCCAGATATCGGTCTTAATAAGCACATAGGTATTACTTCCATTGGTATACCTTTAAGAATAGGTTTTAATAATAGTAATGGAACTGATATAACATTACTTTTTAAAAATATATTTATTGCAAATGTCATTGCAAGTATTGCTGGAATTATTGAATAAATAAGTTGCATTCCTTCTTTTGCACCATCTAAGAAATCTTCATAAATATTTCTTTTTTTATATATTCCATACAAAATTATTATTAAAACAACGATTGGGATTACAAAATGACTCATCTATTTTTCCTCCTTAATAAATAATCAAGAGAAAGACCTGCTATACTAGAACATAATGTTGCAATTAAAGAAGTTATTATAATTTCAGATGGGTTATGACTATTAAAAGCCATACGCATAGCAATTACAGTCGTTGGTATAATTGTAACACCTGATGTATTTAACACTAAAAAAGTAATCATTGCATCACTTGCAACCTTTTTATTAGTATTAAGTTCTTGCAATGATTTCATTGCTTTAAGTCCAAAAGGAGTTGCTGCTGAACCTAAACCCATCATATTTGCTGCTACATTAGATGATATGTAATCTAAACTTTCATGACCCATTGGAATACTAGGAAATAATTTCGAAAGAATTGGTGATATTATTTTTGCAAACCTTCTTAAAAGACCAGAGTTTTCAGCAATTCTTAAAATACCTGTCCATAAAACGGTTACTTCAAGCATTGTTAATATTAAAGTAAATGCACTTTTACCACTAAGAATTATTTCATCATTAATTGCTGATATATTTCCAGTTAATAAAGAATAAATAATACTTATACTAACGAGTAAAAACCATATAATATTAACCATTTATTATCTCCAAAAAATTATGAAATCTATTAGTTTTAAAAACCAGTTTTTTTCTTTTTTAACATTCTTATTATTATTAGTATCTAAGTATATATCAACTTTATTTATTTCTTTATTATTTAGTTTTATATGTGCTTGCCCTACTATATCTTCATCGTTATAATTACCATTTTCTTTCATTTCATAATCCACCAAAATATTATCTTCTTCATTTTTCTGAAGTAACATTTTAAAATCATCTTTTATATAAATATTTCCATTATATTTAACATCTTTCAAACTAAATAAATTTTTATTTAATATAGTAACTAAATTATATTTTTTAAAGTTTTCTTCATACAGATTTTTATGATTTAAAAAATCATTTGGGTCATTTAATGTTACTATAATAATTGTTTTATCATCTTTTCTTGCTGCAGTAACTAATGTTCTTCTTGCCTTTTTAGTAAACCCTGTTTTACCTCCTATACAATATTTATAATCTTGTAATAGTTTATTTTTATTATACCAATCATATGTTTTATAAGAAGATTTGACCACTTTTCTTTTAGTACCTATTATTTCATTAAACTTATCATTTTTAAGAGCATATGACATAAGAATAGCCATATCATACGATGTTGATTTATTACCATTGCCTTTGTTATCTTCAAGGCCATGATTATTAATAAATAGTGTATCATTCATACCAATATCCTTTGCTTTTAAATTCATTAAATTAACAAATTCATCCATAGAATTTGATACTACTCTTGCTATTTCAATAGCAGCATCATTTCCAGATCTTAACATTAAACCATACAAAAGATCTTCGAGTTTTAGTTTTTCACCTACTTCAATATATATACCACTACCGTAAGATTTTAATACATCATTTGATACTTCAACTTCTTGACTTATATCAGAATTTTCTAAAGCTATAATACAAGTCATTATTTTAGTAATTGATGCTATTAATCTTTTATCATTTATATTAGAACCCTCAAGTACTCTATTAGATGCAGCATCCATTACTACATAAGATGAAGCAGATAATGCTGATATTTTAATTGGTATTATTAATATAATTATTAAAAATATTATTTTTTTCAAAGATAATCACCTTATTAAATATATGTAATTAGAAATAAAAAAAGACTATACAATAATTTGTATAATCATTTTTAATTAGCAATTATGTATGGATTATTTTGTGTGCCATCTCCTCCAATTACTAATACTGAAGATTTAAGATATAGTGATGGAAAAACCCATGATTCTCTAGCAAAACCTTGACCAATAGCAGTAGGATTATCATCTTGTATTGACCCAACAGTTACTAATATAAAATCGTATGCATTCCTAGAAGATGGTGATAAAGTATCCATAAATTGAGCTCTATAATTCCAATTATTTGCACTACAATCATTAAAAGAATTATACCACAAACGCATTGATGTATTTAAACAAGTTTGTCTATCTACAGTACTTCCTCCACTTGTTGCATACCCATAATCACTTGGATACATTAGTGCAACTTTTCCTGTCCATTTTGATGTTCTTATTACAGTGTCATTACAATCTTCACTAAAAGCACAAGTCTTTCCATGTGTATTTGCTCTTTCTCTTATATATGAAATATTAGGTGTTAAAATATCTTCCCAAGTATTATCAAATGCATCGTCTTTTGTTGTCGGCGAACCTAAATGCCATACTACACTCTCTATTTTATTTTGTTCATTACTGCCTATCGTACTTGGTGGCATAGTATTTTTTTCATTATCTCTTTCACTATACCATTTTCCATCTGTTCCTACTTGAACATCACCCAAATAATCATAATTTAACTCTCTCATTAGGTCAGCACCTTCATATGGCGTTCCATCTTCATATGTTGATTCTCCCCATTGATTTATACCAAATCCTTTATTAATTGAATTTTCAGATGTATCGTATGAATAACTATTTTCAAACTCCTTGTTTCTAATTATTTTAACTAAATTTTGAGTCCCATCACTTTTAGTTTCAACATTATTCATTACTCCAATTATTCTCCATAATTCATTATTAAATTTAACATAATTATTTGGATTAGAGCCTACATATCTTAAGTTGTTATCTGTAGTTCCATCATATGCAAGGTTAGTATTACCTATTACATCTGTTGATGTAGGATCTGCTCCATCAGCTAATGAAGTTACTTTATGGATTAGAGTTTCTAATTCTTTTACTTCATTAACTCGAATTACTGTACTAAAAGTCTTACCTTTATTATCATCTTGATTATCATTTGTTTCTTTAAAGTCTATTCTTAATGTATAATTATGTGTTTGTCCTACTGTTAATGCTTGGTTTTGTACTATCTTTGTATTTTCATCTGGTACTTGTGTTTCTGATATGTTTTCTCCATTACTTGATGTTAATGTATATACAAGATCTGTTTTATCTGCAAAATCATTTATTAAATCACTCATGTATATATCATAATATGTATCTACAGTTCCTGTATTTCTTATACTAAATGTTTTTTCTACAAAGGAACCTGGTACTATATTATCTAATCCTACTTGTGGTCCATCACTAAACTCTATTTCCATAGTTCCTGTAGTTACTACATTATTATTTGATGTTCCTGTAACTGTTGCTGTAAAATATGCATATGATGATATTGTTATAGTTGCAACAAATACTAATGCTAATACTGATATTATTATATAATGAAATTTTTTATTATTATTTTCCATATACTTCCCTACTTTCATGTATAATTATACATTATTAAACTATGTGATATCAATTATATGTTTATATTATTTACACATTTTTTTACAAAATAAAAAAGGTAATAAATTACCTTATATTACATTTTCATTATAATACTTATTTCTTTTTACAAGTCTTACTATTTCACTAATCATATATAGCATAGCTATTAATAAGAATACTAAGCCAATTGTATAAAGTGCAAATATAACAAATCTTAAATCTAAAATGGTAATACGTCCTGGAGTAGATTGATTTACCTTTATTTTTTCTTCTGCTCCTATTTTAAATAATTTCATTATTTCATCTTTTTTACCTTTATGACAAACATAATTATATTCATTACCATCATAACCATATTTACATATTACATTTACTTTATTATCACCAACATCCTCATAAGATGCTACTTTTGCTACTACATCTACTAATTCTTTGTTATTTTTACTCATGTCGTTATTTATAAAATAACCAACACCTATTAAAATTCCACCTAATATTACACATATTAATGCATAACCAATATATGATGAACCCTTTTTATCTTTTTTCATTTTACTCACCTATTATATATTATAAAATAATATTTATATTAAGTCAATTTACTTTATTAACAAATTACCATTATATTTTTTATGATATTCTTTAATAAATTCATCTATTAAATAATTATCTTTATTATTAGATATGATATTTAATACTATATTATTTATATCATAATCATCTAATATATTAAATACTCTACTTTTTAATTTATCAACGCTTATATCATCAATATAATCTTCAAAATTTACATATAAAGTATTATTCATATAATATATATTCATAATTATCACCAATCAAATATTAACACTTTATGTAAATAATTTATATAACTTCGACAAAATATATCAAAAAATGATATAATTATAAAGGTGATGAACATGAAAGTTATTATTGCAGTATTAATTAATAAATTAATTACAATTGTATGTAAGTTATTTAGATTTAATGGAGCACAATTTCCTGGATCTTTTGTATATGATCATATAGATAAAAATATATTAGATAAAATAAGTCATCCAAAGATTACTATTGCCGTTACTGGATCATCTGGTAAAGGTACTACATGTAATTTAATAAAAAATGTATTAATAGATAATAATTATTCTGTATTATTAAATGAATCTGGTAATAATGGAATTAATGGTGCTATATCACTTATTTTAAATAATTCTACATTAACTGGTAAATTTAAAAAAGATGTATTAATACTTGAATGTGATGAAAGACATTTGCATCATATATTTAAAAAATGGAAACCAAATTATTTAATAATAACAAATATTACTAGAGATCAACCAACAAGAAATGGAACACCTGAAGAAGTTTTTAGTGAAATATTAAAGGCTATTAATGATAATGTTCATCTTATATTAAATGTTGATGATCCCCTAGTTAATAGATTTAAACTACATCATAATGGAAAGATAACAACTTATGGTATGAATAAAATAACTGGTGATAAAAAAGATACTATTCTTAATAATTTAGATTTTGCTTATTGTCCAGTATGTTTTAATAAATTAAAGTATGATTATTATCATTATGGTCATATTGGTTCATATAAATGTTTAAATAATGATTTTGAAAGAGGTAAATTAGATTATTATGGTGATAAATTAGATTATAGTAATAATAAATTTAATATTAATAATAATACAATTAAATTAACTAATAATGCCCTATTTATGTGTTATGCTTATCTAGCCTGTTATTCTTTATGTAATATACTTAATATTAAAGAAGAAAACATTATTAATTCATTAAATAATATTAAAGATAGTAAAAGAGGAAAATCTTTATCATTAAAAAATAGAAAACTAACTATGTTAGAAAGTAAAAATGAAAATAATTTAAGTTACTTTCAAAGTTTAAATTATATAATACATCAAGATGGAATTAAAACAATTATCCTTGGTTTTGATAATGTTTCAAGAAGATATAAAACAACTGATATATCATGGTTATATGATGTTGATTTTGAAATGTTAGCAAATGATAAAAATATAGATAAGATATTTTGTATTGGAAAATTTAGATATGATGTTGCTTTAAGATTGGAATATGCTAATATTGATAAGAATAAGATTATACTAGTTGATGATTTAGATAATATTATGTCTTTAGTAGATACTAAATCTAAAGGTGATATTTATACTATGGTATGTTTTGATATGACATCTATCATAAGAAAGAAGGCTCTTGAGTATGAAACAAATTAAAATATTACATCTATATTATGATTTATTAAATCTATATGGAGAAAATGCAAATGTTAGAGCATTAACTAAAGCCTTAGAAAAACAAAAAGTAAAAGTACTTATTGATTTTAAATCTATTGGTGATAATATTAAAATTAATGATTATGACTTTATTTATTTAGGATCTGGTAGTGAAGAAAATTTAAATATAGTTAAAGATGATTTTAAAAAATATATAAAGGATATTAAGGATTATATTGATAATAATAAATATTTGCTTGCAACTGGTAATGCTCTTGATTTATTTTCTGATATACTTAATTTTAAAACTAAACAAATTGATTTTAGAATTGTTGGTGAACAAGTATATTCTTTTAATAAAATAAAAGAATTAATCATAGGTTTTCAAAATAGAAATAGTGTATTATATGATGTTAAAGAAAATAATTTATTTAATGTAAAAAAAGGTACAGGTTATGAACCAAATAGTTTAAAAGAAGGTATTATTAAAAATAATTTTTATGGAACTTATTTATTAGGACCTATATTAATTAGAAATCCATACTTACTAGATTATTTAGTAAAATCTATACTAGTAAGTAACAATATAATATATAATAAAATTAAAAAAGATATATCATATAAAGCTTATGAAGAATTTTTAAAAAATAATGTAAACAATAAAGAAGATTAATTATT
>CACZPQ010000011.1 GCA_902783185.1 uncultured Erysipelotrichaceae bacterium | reverse complement strand
TCACCTATATTTCTTGTTTCTTTTCTTTCATTTTATCTACTGCATCATTAATTGCATCTTCGATAGTTATTAAATCATCTTCAATCATTGAATATGTAATAATAGCACCATAATCAAATGGAAGAGATTTAAATTCTTTAATTAATTTTCTAATATAACTTTCAATAGCTCTCTTATCATAACCAACAGTATAAACTAAGAATTCATTACCATCAGTTCTCATAATATCACTATTATCAAGTTGTGTTCTAATAAGAATATTAGAAGCAGCTTTTATTTGTTTATCTCCTTCATCATAACCCTTAGTATCATTAATTTCTTGTACTTTATTTAAATCTATTATAATAGTAGCTTGTGGATATATTCTATTTTTATTCCATCCATCTATATTTTCATTTAAATAATTTCTATTCTTTAATGAAGTTAATTGATCAATAAATTTAATCTTATCTTCTTTCTTAATCTTTTTAGAAATTTTAATCTTTTTAGATTGTTTATATAATATATAAATAATTATACCAACAGCGATAATTATTACTAAAATATATTTTGCTATCTTTCCAAATATAGATCCTTTTTCAACAGTTTTCTTATGATTATATAATCCTTCTAATCTAATATGTTCAGGATCTTGAGTCATAACATATTTACTAAATAGCTTATAAAATGAATCTTGTGAATTAACTTTAAAATTATATGAACTATTTGTATTACTAGTATATCTAACAGTATAATCAGATAAATCATTATTAGACATATATTCAAATGTTTCTTTATCTAATATTATTATATTATCTTTTTTAGCAATTTTCTTTAATTCATCAGTAGTTTTATATGTATTAATTAATACATTAGGTACATTATTAATATAATTAATAAGTATTGAATTTTCTAATACATATACTGATTTATTTTGAATAGAATTAATTGAATTAACAACTAAATCATTTGTATTTTTAGCAATGATAACATAATTAACATTCATACCTGTATCAACTATTTTAAAATTATCATTATTTAAATAATAATTAAAATATAAATCTATTTCATTATTATTAATTGCATTTAAAAATGCATTATAATTTTTATATTTAGTAAATTTAAATTCTACACCAGTAAAGTCACTAAACTTCTTTAAGTATTCAGAAACAATACCACCATAGTTACCACCAATTAATACTTCATATGGACTATTATTAATAAAACCATATTTATATACTTTAGATTTTATTTCTGTAATATCCTTTTCAGATAATCCTAAATTCATAGTTAAATCATTTAGCATATTAATATCAATTGATTTATCTAAATGATCTTTTTTCCAATTATTAAAATATTTCTTAATAATACTAGAAAAAACATCGTTATTTTTCATTTGATATATGAAATATTCCTTTATATCACTGAAATGATATACAAATTCATAATTATTCTTAATTGTATAATCTATATACATAATTCTAGGAACAACCATATATTTAATAGCTTCATTTTTCTCAAAAGCTTCTTCAAGTTCACTATAACTATTATAACTTACTAATTTTTCTTTACTTAAATAACTAGCTAAATAAGAATAATCACTAGCTAAATTACCAATATTACCATCAATAGATTTAATATCTTTTATATGTTCTGGAGTTTTAGATATTAATACATAATAATCTTCATAAAAAACAACAGAATTATCATCTAACTTATTAGTAATTTTAAAACCATCGCTTTTTTCTTCATCACCAACGTTATATGTTATTGGATTAACTTTAATTTGATATTCCTTTGAAAAATCAGATATAAAATCATAATAAACTCCATATCCACTATGTGAAAAAACGTCAATATCATTAATAATATTAACACTTTGTAGATTAGATATATTATTATTAATCCACTTTTTCTCATCAACAGTAAGTTTATTTTTATCATTAAGGGTATTATAAACAAACACACCAATAATTCCAAAAACAACAATTACTGTTATAGATAGAATAATATATTTAATTTTGTTTTTCATTTACTATTCCTCTTCACTAGTCGAATTATTATTATTCCATACTAAATTCGAACCATTAACGTTTTTAGCACCCATTATTAAGAATCCTTCAGTTTTTTCAGTTGCATTTTGTTTTAATGTATATTCAAAATCATAAAAACTCTTTTCTTCATCACTAAAATTATCTAATGATTTTAAAGCAACACCTTCTGCATCAATTAAAGATGCTTTTTCTCCAAATACAATTCTTATATCTACTCTTTTACCAGTAATTCTAACATCTGCACTTTCAACAATTGAATTTTCCTGTATTTTAGATGCAACTTCATTTTGCTTTTCATCAGTTATTAATACATTTTCAATGCCATCTAATCTATCACCATAGTTTGAACCACCATTACCAAAATAGAAGTATTTAAATAATAATACTATACTAACAATAATACAAACTATTGCAATAACAATTAATATAAATAAAGTCTTATTTTCCTTAAAATATTTTTTCATAAATAAAATTCCCTTCGTATTTAACATTATACAATATAATTAATATATATTCAATTATATTAATGATTTAAATTTATCTTCATCCCATATTTCGATATTTAGTTTTAAAGCTTTATCGTACTTAGACCCAGGTGAATCACCAACAATAACCACATCAGTATTTTTAGATACAGATCCAATGACTTCTCCACCTCTAGTTTCAATTAAATTTTTAATTTCATCTCTAGTCATAAATGATATTGTTCCAGTTAAAACAAATTTCTTACCAGTATAATTATCATTTTGTACAATTTTCTCACCTTTAAATGTCATATTTACTCCAATTAGTTTTAATTCATTAATTAGATTAATATTGTTAATATCCTTAAAGTAATTAACAATATTTTCAGCTAAAATAGGTCCTATATCTTTTATATCATGTAATTCATCATAAGAGGCATTCATTAAATTATCAATATTTTCATATTTCCTTGCAAGTAATCTAGCAGTCTTTAAACCAATACCTGGTATACCAAGACCATTTAATAATCTTTCTAAAGAATTTTCTTTTGATTTTTCAATAGACATTTCTAAATTATCACAAGATTTATTTCCATAACCTTCAAGTTCAATAATTTCATTTCTATGATCTTTAAGTTTATAAATATCAGTTATAGTTTTTATAAATCCAAGATTATAAAAATCTTCCATCATGCTGTCTCCAAGTCCTTCAATGTTCATTGCATCTCTTTCTGAAAAATGGATTAATGCATTTACTTTTCTAGCAGGACAAATTTCATTTGGACATAATAAATCTATTTTAGAAGTTGATGGAACTAACTGTGTATTACAAATAGGACATTTATCAATCATTTGATATTTTGATACATTTCCTCTTCTTTCTAACACTGGTTTAACAACCTCAGGAATAACATCTCCTGCTTTTCTAATTACGACATAGTCCCCTATTCTTAAATCTTTATCCTCAATATATTTAGCATTATGAAGTGTTGCTCTTCTTATTGTTGAACCAGCAACCTTAACAGGTTCTAAAACAGCATTTGGAGTTATTTGTCCAGTTCTTCCAACAGTACATATAATATCATCAAGTTTTGTAATTACTTCTTCAGCAGGAAATTTATAAGCTATTGCCCATCTAGGATATTTTGCTGTTGATCCTAACAATTTTTGAGAGGCAATTGAATTAACTTTTATAACAATACCATCTATTGGATAAGGAAGTTCAGGTCTATGTACATTCCAATATCTTATAAATTCCAATACTTCATCTTTTGAACTACATAATTTAGAATTCTCATTAGTTGGTAATCCAACTCTTTTTAATAATTCTAATGTTTCATAATGAGTACTTAAATTAGTATTAGGTAAATGATATAGTAACATTGATAAGTTTCTTGATTTTGTTACTGCACTATCTAACTGTCTAATAGATCCAGCTGCAGCATTTCTTGGGTTTTGAAATAGTGGTAAATCATCTTTTTTTCTTTCATCATTTAGTTTATTAAATGTTGAAAAATCCATATATATTTCACCACGTACTTCAAGATCAATATCTTCTTTTAATGTAAGTGGTAGTGATTTAATTGTTTTAACATTATTAGTAATATCTTCACCGACTCTTCCATCACCACGAGTTGCAGCACTAATAAATTTTCCGCCCTTATAAATTAAAGATACAGCTAAACCATCCATCTTAAGTTCACAAACATACTTTGTTTTACCAATTTCTTTTTCTATCTTGTTACAAAATGATATTACTTCATCTTCATTAAATACGTCTCCTAAAGAAAACATAGGTGTTGGATGAGTAATTTTATTAAATTCTGATATAACAGTTGTACCAACTTTACTAGTTGGCGAATTATCTAATTTATATTCAGGATATTTTTCCTCTAATTTAATTAATTCATCCAATAATGAGTCAAATTCATTATCTGTTAATGTCGGATTATCATTAACATAATATTCAATATTTGCTTCATTAAGTTGATCAACCAAATTCTTTATTCTCTCTTTAATATCCATAGTATCACCTTCTTAAAATTATACCAAATTTAGATATTATTTTCTACATATTACTTACACTTTTTTAGAGTTAAATTGTCGTTTTTTTCATTACTTATTTTTTCTTTTTCTAGTTCTAAAAAATATTTTTTTTCTTGAAGTAATTTTTTCTTAATTAAAGTACTTCTTTCATAATCAAATCCATAAAAATAGTCATGTTTTCTTTTTATTTTTACCCACTCTGGTTCTACACCTAATATATTTTCTTCAAAATCTTTACCATCATAAAGGAACTGATTATTTTCTAAGAATGCAAATAAATCATCAATTAATACATACTTGTAGGAATAATTATTTGATATCTTTTGAGTTTTATATGGTAAACCAAGAATCACCCATATTATTTCAACATCGTTTCTTCTTACATTAAATATTTCTGATATTTCCTCAAATTTTAAAGCATCTGAATGTAATTCTTTTTCTCTTAATTTTAGAACATGTGCTTTTTTTACTATTGAAGAAACACTTCTCTTTAATACATTACTTAAATAAGCATTACTATGCTCATTCCATTCATTTCTTAAGTATTCTTCTTCTTCTTTAGTCCAAAACTTGACATTCTTATTTATCTCAATCTTTTCTTTTTTTATCTTATTTTGAATAGAACTAACAGTTCTATTTAATTCCTTAGCCATTTCAATAATGTTTTTCTCATTTTTTGCCATCTCTTTAAGTTTAATTACTTCTTCTTCTGTCCATCTTCTACTAATAGATGTATTACTTACTTCAATATTATAT
>CACZPQ010000010.1 GCA_902783185.1 uncultured Erysipelotrichaceae bacterium | reverse complement strand
ATCTGATCCCTCCTTTCACTTTTTAGATGAAAGGCACGACACTTTAATTTGCCCACTTTTTCGGTGTGCAAATACTCTTATAATACATATTAAAATACTTGTCAAATTGCCATTTTTTAATATTGGACATCAAAACTATGTCCAATTTTTAAATTCTTCTTAGACCATTTTTCAAAATTGAATAAATTTTATATATCCAATTTATAAAATTAGTAAATTTTAAAAAAAATAATAAAAAAAGAAAAGTGTTAGGCTTTTCTTCTCATTTCTCTATCCAAATCTCTTTGTTTAATTGTTTCTCTCTTATCATAAAGTTTTTTACCTTTACATACACCTAGCAATAATTTTGCATTACTGCCTTTAAAATATACTTCAAGTGGAACTAATGTTATTCCTTCTCTTTCTTTTTTTTCTCTTAGTTTTTTTATTTCATGTTTATGTAATAATAGTTTTCTTGTTCTTCTTTCTTCATGATTAAAGTTATTTCCTTCTTTATATTTAGATATATACATATTAACTACAAATATTTCATTATTCTTAACAATTGCAAAAGAATCTCTTATATCACAAGATCCTTTTCTAATTGATTTAATTTCAGTACCTTTTAATTCTATACCACATTCTATTTTATCAAGAATAAAGTATAAATGGTTAGCTTTCCTGTTTTCTATCTTCATGTTTATCATCTCTTTCTGAAACTAATTCAAAATCAATTGTAGAACTTAACTTAGATGCAGCAACACATTTAACCTTTACTTCATCCCCTAGACGATAAGTTTTCTTAGTAGATTTACCAATCATAGCTAATTGTTCTTCGATATAATTGAAGTAATCTCCTTTTAAAGTACTTATGTGAACTAAACCTTCAATTAAATTTGGAAGTTCTACAAAAAATCCAAAATTAGTTATAGATGTTATTATACCACAAAATTCTTCACCAATGTGATTTTCCATATATTCAGCCATTTTCATATCATCTACATCTCTTTCTGCATCAACAGCAGCTACTTCTCTTTCAGATGAATGAGATGCAATTTCAACTAAGGATACTTCTAAGGTGTTAATAGTTGTCATTGACATATCATGTTCAATTAAATATTTTTTTAATAATCTATGAACCATAAGGTCCGGAAATCTTCTTATTGGTGAAGTAAAGTGAGTATATGCCTTAGATGCTAAACCAAAATGTCCTAAATTTTCTGATTTATATTCAGCTTTTCTCATACTTCTTAAGAGTAATGTAGAAAGAATAGTAAACTCTTTTTTATCCTTTAGTTCACCTAGAATTCCTTGCATAGCAAGCGGACTAAATTCTTTGTAATTACCTTTTAAATGATAACCTAATACTTTTATTAAATTTAGAAATTCTTCAACTTTTTCAGGTTTAGGATTTTCATGAACACGATAAATAAATGGTAAATCCATGTTATTAATATGCTCAGCAACACATTCATTTGCTGCAATCATAAAGTCTTCGATTAATTTTTCCCCATCTTCTCTTATTCTTCTTTTAACATCAATTGCATGGCCTTCTTCATCTTGAACTATTTTAGCTTCATCTATTTCAAAATCAATATATCCTCTTGATATTTTTTCCTTTCTTAATATATGAGCAAGTTCATTCATTTTTAATAATGTATCTTTAAATGGTTCATAACCTTCATCAACAATATTTCTCATTAAAAGATTATTAACATGTTCATATGTCATTTTTTTATTACTCTTTATATATGATGGGAATATATCATAAGATACTCTCTTACCATTTTTATCAAATTCCATTTGGCATGACATAGAAAGCCTAATTACGCCTTCATTTAATGAACAAATACCATTAGATAATTGATGTGGTAGCATTGGAATTACAGTATCAGCTAAATATGAAGATGTACCACGTTGATATGCTGCATCACCAAGTGCTGTATTTTCTTTAACGTAATTAGAAACATCAGCAATATGAACTCCTAATACATAATTATCTCCATTCATTTCAAGTGATATAGCATCATCTATATCTTTAGTATCAGCACCATCTATAGTAAATATTTGTTTATTAGTAAGATCAACTCTTCCCTTTAATTCACTTTCTGACACAGTATCTGGAATGCTTTTTAATTCTTCTTCTACTTCATCCCCAAACTCAGGAATAATACCATATTTATATGCAATAGATAATATATCAACACCAGGATCATCTTTATGACCTATAATTGCAATTACATCTCCTACATATTTATTTCTTGTTAATTCTTTAGTAATCTTAACATATACTTTATGACCTTCAACTACATTATTAGTATTTTCAAGTCTGACTTCAACATTTTTATTATTATCATCTAAGTCTAAATAAAATTTATCATTTTTAACTATTACTGTACCTACTAAATTACTTAAATCTCTTTTTATTATTCTAATAATTCTTCCTTCTCTTTTTATGCCTTTATCAATTAATTCACAAAGTACAGTATCTTCATCAATTGCTCCATTAATATTGCTTGAGTCAATATATACATCTTCTTCTTTATCTAAATTAACAAAACCAAAACCTTTCTTATTTAAAGAAAGTTTACCAATTCTTAGATTAGTACAATTTTTAATTAATATATATCTATCTTTTTTAGTGTTATATAATACACATTCATCAACTAATTCTTTAACAACATCTTGTAAATCACTAAGTTCTTCAGATGTTTTTAAATTTAATAAATCATTAAGTTGCATTATATCTTTTGCTTCATATACATTATCTAATATTTTTAATAAATCTTCTTTCATAAACATAATGCACCCCATTTCCTATTCTTTATCATGTTATTCACCTAATATAATTATATAATAAAAAGAAATAAAAAAAAAGTCTTTCAAGACTTTATTTAGTTATAAATAATATAAAAGATATTACAAAGAATGCTAAACCTAAAAGAGCAGTTATTCTTGTAATAAGAAGTTCTAAACCTCTTTCTTTTCTGTTTTGAAATAATTCATCATTACCACCAGATACAATAAAACCACCATCAGTTGCTTTATTACTTTGTAAAAGTACTAATACTATTAATACTATTGATACTACTAAAAGTGCTGTTTCCATAATTCACTTCCTCTTCACTTAAAATACTTTAACATATATTAAATAAAAAAGCAATTATAAATGCTCTATAATTGCCATATTTTTATTAATTTTATCAATTAAATCAGTTATTTCATATTTACTAAATATCTCTTGGAAATTTGATGTATCCATTAGAAACATTGGATAATATGTTTTAAATATATCTTGATAATTTTCAATTCCTAATTCTCTTAAGTATTCTAGATTAGCTTTAACTAAATCAGAATTGTTTTCTAAGTCAGTTCTTATTTCATCAGAAATTATACTTGAAATATCTTCTTCTATAAAATTCATATTTATCACCTACATAACCTTTAAATCTAAACTATTTATTACATTTTCCATATCATCACTTGATAATCTAGAATCATGTAATAAACTTGCTGCTATAATAATATCATTATCTATATTAGTATTAGAATTAACTAAATAATTGATATCTCTATTAACTTTATTTTTAGAGAAGTAATAATCCCCAATAATATATGTATTTTCAGTTTCTGCATATTTACCATTTATTCTCTTTAATACTTCTTTATAATCCTCTGTATAAGAATTATTAATTAAATCAAAATTATTATTCATATTATCTAATTCATTAATTAATTCTTCATTATTAATTAATTGTTTTAAATAACTATTAGTTTCATCTTTGTCTAATACTTCATCTATATCAATATGTTTTTCTAGAACTTTATCTAGTACATCTTGATGTAATACAAATGATTGATATATTACTTTATTATGACTTTGTGTTTTATAAGGAATATCACTATTCTTTAAGAATATTAATCTATTTACTAAATCTTTTACATTACCAGATAATACTTCAGGATAATACTTTAGTAATTCTTCTTCACCAATATTAATAATCATATCCATTTTATTAGCAAGTTCACTATCTTTAACAGCTAAATCCATAATTGCTATTTTTCCATCATTTTTTACTAGAGTTAACTTATAATCAAGTAATATTTGTAACGATTTTTTAAAATCTACTGGATTTATAGATAAAACAATTGCAAACTTTGATAATTGATTATCATCTAATTCTATATTATTTTCACTCAATAATAAATAATTTCTTAAAAATGATTGTAAGCCCTTTAAATATACTGTTAATGGAATGATTTTTGGATCAATATTATTTTGTTTAACTACTTCAAATAATTTTTCTAAATCCTCTTTTGAATAACTAGCAAGAATGTCAGGAGTTAATTGAATATCTTCTTCTTTTTTACCAAGATTATTCAATATGAAATCATATTTTTTCTTTAATCCATAATCAGATATAATTGATGGATATTTATAAACAAATTCTTTATTTAAATTTTTATCTAAAATAAAATTAATATTTTCTCTTACTATTTCTTCATCATCTAAATCTTCATTACTAAATTTTGAAGAATCAAAACCATAGTCATTAATCATCTTTTTAATAGATTCATAATCTTTATTAGATTGAACATCAACTGGACTTAGTTTCTCATCATCATCCATTGATTCTAATGTAATTTCAGATGATTCTTCATCTAATGGAATATCATTAGATTCTTCTTCAACTACTTCTTGAAGTTCTTGAACAACTTCTTCTTTTTCATCATCTTCTTCAGGAGTTTGTTCTATTGCTTCTTCAACAACATTTTCTACTTTTGGTTCTTCTATTTCTGGTGTTTCAACTGTTTCTTCAACTTTTTCTTCAGGTGTTTCTTCTTCATTTAAATCTTTAGAAACATCTTCAACAACTTCTTCTTTTACTGCTTCAATTTTATTATCCCCTTCAAAATAAGGAATTAAATCATCCTCAGGGAATAAAATAACTTTAGCAGCTGCAATTGCTTCTTTATCTGTAAAACCAACATGAACAAGTGTTTCAACCACTTCTTCTCTAGTTTTGTTTATATCACCAGACTTAGCTAAATTAACTAAATCTACAAGATTTTCTTGATATCTCTTTGCATCGGATATTTCAACATCTAATTTAGATAATTCATCTTCAGCTTCATTAATAATTAAAGCTCTATCATCACTTTGATTAGTAAGTTTCTTTATATTGTTTTCTAATTTTTCAATTTGTTCAGGTATCTTATCTAATTCTTTTTTTAAGTCATCTAGAAGTGATACACTATTTCCTAGTTTTTTAAGACCAGGAATATATGAATCTAAATTACTAAATCTTTCAGATAATTCACTAGCCTTACTAATTTCATCTATATCACCTTGAATAATAGTTATCTCTTTTTCAAAAGATTTCTTTTCTTCTTCAGCCTTAGTTTTATTTTTATTAGTTTCTTCGATTTTATTATTAAATTCCTCTAAAATCTTACTATCATCACTGATTAAATTGCTTATTCTATCTAAAATTGATTTAGTACCATTCATATTAGCACACTCCTTATTATTCTATATGTAATTATAACAAAAGAAATAGTAAAAGTAAATTGTTTTTAAATAATTATTAATATAAATAAAAATGGTATAATCATACCATTTTTATTTATCTCTTAATATTGCATTAAATTCCTTTATTACATTATTAATTATATTATTAAATACTTCCATTACTTCATCATCATTTAATGTTCTAGTTGGTTCATTAAATGTTAATTTAAACGCAATAGATTTTTCGTCATTAGCTACATTTTCACCAGTATAAACATCGAATATATCAATATCAGTTAATAATCTACCACCACTTTTTTTAATTACATCTATTATTTGTCCAGCAGTAATATCTTTTTTTACTATGAAGGCCATATCTTTTGTTATTTCAGGATATTTAGATGCTTCTTTAAATTTTAATGGCTTAATATTAAATTCATATAATTTAGTCATAGATATTTCAGCAACATATACATCATCTTTAACCAATGTTGGATGTACTTTTCCTATAATACCTATTGGCTTTCTATCTATAAGAATAGATGCAGATATACCTGGATGTAACTCTTTTACTTCAACTTTTTCAAAAGAATATCTATTTTTGAATCCTAAATATTTAAATAAGTTTTCAATAATTCCTTTTAATACAAAGAAATCATCTTTAACATTGACCTTATTAGCATTATTAATTATATAATTACCTTTCATTAACATTGCAACTTTGTGATCTTCAACATAGTTATTATCATATGTTTTAGCAATCTCATAAATATTAATATCGTTTACTTTTCTAGCTTTATTATATTCATAAGTTTGAATTAATGAAGGAATTAATGATAATCTTAATGTTGATTTATCTATAGACATTGGATTAGGTAGCTCTAAAACTTCTTTGTTATCATAATTAAATGAAGAAGCCATACTTGGTGTAACTAATGTGTAATTTCTATCTTCATTTAGTCCAAGCATTCTTAAACGTTTAGATATTGATTTTCTTAAAGCTACATCACCAACATAAACTCCACGTTTTGTTTCAACTTCAGGTAAAGTATCTTCAAGATTATTATATCCATATAATCTACCTATTTCTTCAGCAATATCTGCTTTATTAGGTTCAACATCTAATCTTCTTCTTGGAATTGTTATATGAAATACATTACCACTTAGTTCATATTCAAAATCTAACTTTTCCAATTGAGTCTTAACATCATCATCACTCATATGCATACCAAGAACACCATTTAAATCCTCAGTTGTAACATCAACAGTTTTTGGTGTTTTATCAACTTTATCATGTAGTAATTGTCCCTTTAATACTTCACCTGATGCATATTCTTCAAGAAGTGAACAACATCTATCCATGGCCATAATTGTATATTCATAATTAAGTCCTTTGCCATATCTTTTAGATGCCTCAGATTTTAAATTTAATCTAGTTGCTGTTTTAGTAGTTGAAAAAGCATCAAATATTGCAGCTTCAATAAATATGTTTTTAGTATTTTCATCTACTTCAACAGTTTCTCCACCCATTATACCAGCAATGCATGTTGGAACTTTACCATCAGTAATTACAATATCATTTTCAGTTAATTGTCTTTCTTGTCCATCTAATGTAGTTATAGTTTCACTATTTAGGGCATCTCTAACCTTAACAACATTACCTAACTTATCAGCATCAAAGAAATGTGTTGGTTGTCCAAACTCTAGCATTACAAAATTTGATATATCAACAACATTATTAATAGGTCTCATACCTGCTGAGATTATTCTTTTTTTAATCCAATCAGGTGACTCTCCAATTTTAACATTTTTGACCATTTTACCTAAATAAAATGGACATCTATTTGTATCAACTTCTAGTTTTATATAATTATTAACATCATCATTACTTTCACTATATTTACTTTCTGGATATTTTACTTTTTTACCAAGTACTGTACCTACTTCATGAGCAAATCCAATATGATAGTAACAGTCATTATTTCTATGTTTATGAACATCTAATTCATATAAGGTATCATCCCTACCCAAATACTCCAATGCATTTACTCCAACTGGAGCATCACTTGGTAGTTCTTCAATACCTTTAGCATAGTTTTCATCAGTTTTTCTTCTAATCCAAGTTCAAATAGGGCACATATCATACCATCTGACTCTTCACCTCTGATTTTGCCTGATTTGATTTCAAAATCACCAGGTAAAATGGCACCAGGTAATGCAACAATTACTTTTATACCTGCTCTTACATTTGGTGCACCACATACTATTTGTTTAGTTTCTGAACCAACATTTACCTTACATATATGTAAGTGATCAGAATCAGGATGATCTATACAGTCAATAACTTCACCAACAACTAAATTATTAATATGATTAGAAATGACATTTTCAATATTAATGCCTGCTCTAGTTATCTTATCAGCTAATTCTATTAAATCAATTCCAGTTAAATCAATATAATCTTTAACCCAATTCATTGATATCATATTAATCTTCCTCTTTTCTATCAAATGGTTTAGTTTCTCTTAAATCAGTATTATAAAAAGTTCTAATATCACTAATTCCATATTTTAACATTGCACATCTTTCAGCACCAAAACCAAATGCAAAACCACTCCATTTTTCTGGGTCATAACCACAACCTTTTAATACATCATAATGAACTACTCCCGCTCCACCTATAGTAATCCATCCAGTATTTTTACAAATATTACATCCTTTTCCTTTACAACTAAAACATGAAATATCCATTTCTACTGATGGTTCAGTAAACTGATAATATGATGGTCTAAATCTTGTTATAGTATCATTACCAAATAATTTCTTACATATAACAGTTACAGTTCCCTTTAAATCGGATAATTTTATATTCTTATCTACAATTAAACCTTCAATTTGAGTAAAATTATGTGAATGAGTTGCATCATCATCATCTCTTCTGTATGCTTTACCAGGGCATATAACTCTTACTGGCTCATTTCCACCTTTAGCAAGCATTGTTCTTGCTTGAACAGGAGACGTATGTGAACGCAATAATAGTTCATCTCCCTTAACATAGAAAGTATCTTGTGCATCTCTAGCTGGATGTCCTTTTGGTAATCCAAGTAACTCAAAGTTAAATCTATCTTCTTCAAGTTCAGGACCATCAACAACATCATATCCCATAGACATAAATACTTCTTCAAAATCTTCGATAACTTTTTCTAAAATATTAGGTGATCCAATTGGAATTTCAGTTGCTGGAAGTGAAATATCTACTGCCTCTTTAGCAAGTTTTTCATTAATAATAATTGTATTAATTTCATTTTCTTTATTACTAATTAATTCATTAGCTTCATTTTTAATTACATTTGCTAAAGAACCAACTTGTTTTCTTTCTTCCTCAGGAATATCTTTCATATTTTTAGTTAGTTCCGTAATACATCCTGATTTACCAATATATTTAGCTTTTAAATCAACTATATCTTGTAATGTATTAGCATTTTTAATATCACTTTCCAAAGACTTTTTAATTTCTTCAATTTTTTCTTTCATATAACTCATCCTTTCAAAAAATAAAAAAACCAAGAATTCATTGGGGCGAACAATAGTCCGTGGTACCACCCAAATTCTAGGTTTACTAGCACTTTAATAGATTAACGCTTCTTCACGATTTAAACTCCATTTATTGAAACTTCATTATTACTATTTATGATATTATCTCAGCTAATTAATATCTCTCTTTATAAATAATTGTAATAATTACTTTATAAATATCAACATTTATTACAAGTATTATAACATATTTTATTTAAAAAACAATATAAAAGAACTGGCAATACTTATATTCCTAAGTTAATACATAACTCTTATATTCAATACTTGAATAAGTTATATAAGGTTTATATGCCAGTTCCTTAAGAATTTATTATACCATTAATGCTATAATAGTCAATTTATTTTCCAAAGTTTTTTGATGGAAATTTACTTTCAAATACTATATAGGGTCTTATTACTTTATAAAAAACATTATTATTGCTATTATACTTTTTAAATAAAGAATTAGATATTATATCAGCACATTGTATTAAAAAACAACTTTCAGATTCTAAATAGTTTATTTCAAACTCTACTCTTTTAACATTATCTTTTCTTTCCAATTGTTCGAGAATTAATTTATTATAAAGATATGGTTTTAAAGATAGTCTATTACCAATTTTAACTGATCTATTGTCTAAATAAATATTTATTTTTTCTAAATCAGTATATGTTTTAATAATCTTCTTAATTATTAATTGTACTAAATAGTTATAACAAGCATTTTTATCATCTGCCTTTTTAAGTAGTATTGTTGTTTTATCTTTATCTAATACTATATATCTAACTTTTATATCTTTAGATAGTATTTTTGTAATTAATTCAAATCTATCATCTTCTTTAATACTCCAACCTTTCAATTCTTTACTTTTTGGAATTAATTTTCTTTTCTTAAACTTATTTATAGTTCTTGCCACTCTTCTTGACACCGTTTTAGATTTTATGCATTGTACTTCTAAGGCACAAATTAAGAAAAATCTACCTTGAGATCCTAAATTACCTGATTCATCTATAAATAAGCTTATTTCTTTCATATTATTCCTTTCCTGTATTATTTAATAAATTGTCATCTTTATATTTATAATTTAAATTATTGTTTTTACTTACTATTGGCATACCTAATTCTTCTTCTATATTATTTTTAGTTTCATTGGCAATATTTCCTCCTTTCCTAGCAATCATCTTATTTTCAATATAATTGGTTGGTTTTTTTATATTATTGTTACTTCACCAATATCAGTTAATAATAGTTCCAAATCACTCATATTATCTCTTAAATTTTCCTTTCTTAATCCTTTATAATCTTTATAATTTTTAGCATTCATTTTTGACCAACATTTATATATTTCATTTGTTAGCATTGCATATTCTTTTGGTGTATTAACACCATGTTCTTTCCATACATCAGTTAATTGTTTTCTATGTATTATTGTTCTTATTCTATTTTCTATCCAAGAATCATCATAACCCTTATTACGATAATAATTAATTGATCTTTCTATAGCTATAGTTGGATCAAATACTTCATCTATTCTATCTTTTCCAAGATGTGCCAACCATAATTTAAATGGTTCTGCTTTAGGTGATGGAACACTCTCAATTAATCTTAGTATTCCTTCAGTATCCAATACATCTGTTAAATAATACTTCCCATCTTTATTAGATTTTAGTTTTAGTTGCACGATATTTTCGTGCAACTCACTACCTTCCTTTTTTATTTTTCTCTTTAAATCACTCCAATAATTTCTAGGAATACTAGCATCTGTTAAAGCACTTATTACATCAACTACACTAAAATAATAGTCTTCTTTTTCACTATCCCACACACTTCTTATTTCTTTTTTTTCAAATAGATTTGTAATTGTTTCTAAATTATTGTTCATAAATATTTCCTTTCTAGAATAATAAAAAGGACTAATAATTATTTAAAATTAATTAGTCCCTCTACTATTATTATTCTAGGTAAATCCTTGATTTCCTTTTTTTTAAATGAAATTTGTACACTTTATTTACATTTTTTATTAATAATTCTCTGCTTTTAATTCCATAAAGCTTTCAGGATGATTACAAACTGGACATACTTTAAGAGCATCTTTTCCATAGTATACATGTCCACAGTTTCTACAAATCCAAATTCTTTCTTCATCTCTATGGAATACTTTATCTTCATTAATATTTTCTAATAAGATTTTATATCTTTCAGCATGATGCTTTTCTATTTCACCAACCATTTCAAAAAGTCTGGCAATTTGTGCAAATCCTTCTTCTTTAGCAGTTTTTGCAAACTCCGCATACATATCTTCGTATTCATAGGTTTCTCCATTAATTGCATCATGTAGATTATCAATTGTTGATGGAACATCTCCACCATTTAATTGTTTAAACCATATTTTTGCATGTTCTTTTTCATTTGCAGCAGTTTCTTCAAATATAGCTGCTATTTGTTCATACCCTTCCTTTTTAGCCTTAGATGCATAGTAAGTGTATTTATTTCTTGCTTGTGATTCACCCGCAAAAGCAGCTAAAAGATTTTTTTCAGTTTGACTTCCTTTTAATTCCATAATATACTTCCTTCCTTTAATCTAATTCTAACAAATATATTTATATAAGTAAATTAAAAAAATCACAAATTACATTTGTGACTTTAAGATTCTAGTTAAAATAACTATCATTTCAGGATCAGTAACTGCTTTAACATAAACATCTGAACCATTTATCATTTCTTCAAGTATTTTTACTTTATTAGGAATGATATCTTTATTTTCATCTACACCCATAGCTAAGAAATATTTAATTCCACCATACATAGTTTCGTTTAATAGAACAAATTTTTCATTACTAGCTAGGCTAATTATTGTATTAATCTTTAATCCCATTTTTATTCCCTCTATTCTATATTAAGCAGTTCTTGCTAAAACTGGTCCTTCTGGTTCTCTTTCTTCATTTAAACCAAAAGTTTCTACATTTGTTACAAGTACAGGTCCTTCATCTACATTTGCAGCACTTTCAATTTCATTTTGAATTGGAGCAGATTCTACTTCCTTACTTTCAACTTGAGCTTCTTGATTTAGAAATGAATTTATATCAACATTTTTTTCAGGCATTAAAACAGGAGCAACAATTGCACTTGGTGCAGGTTCAATGCTCGTTACTTTTTCAGCACCCTCTAAATCATTTTTTATACTTTCCAATTCTTTTTTATCTTCTTGAATAGGTTGTAATTCATTATTCAATTCATTTTCAATATCTTCAATAGAATCAGTTTTAATTTCTGTTGGTGTAAATTCATCAACTACTTCTTCAGATTTAACTTCTTCTTTTTCCTCCTCAACTGGAGTTTCAACAACATTACTCATTTCAACACTATCAAACTTATGACTTAAAACATCAGTTGCTTTTCTTACAGTTTCATTGCATGAATTTAATGTCATATCAATTATTGAAGAAATTCTATTAGCAAAGTCTTGATATTTAGTTTCATCAAAACTATTACCCATTTCAATTCCAATATTTTCAATATCAAGGATTTCATTATTTAAATCAGAAACTAATTGATTTAATTCAGCTGTATCTTTTTCAATATCTTCTTGGTTAGCAACACTAGAATATTTATGTGCATTCACTAAACTACCCATTCTGTAATTGCATTTATCAATTAATAATGCAACATTCTTACCAGATAAAGATTGATATGCTTTATTAATTTTATCAAAAGCTTCTTGTCTTTCATTTAAATAAACAACTTCAGCTTCTAATTCTGATTTAATTCCTTCCTTTAATTCTACCATAGTATTTTGATCCATAGTAACCACCCATTCTATTATATACCATTTACATTTTAACATAAGTATTAATTCAATGCAAGAAAGATTTGTTGTTTTTTAAAGGAATATTATTCTACTATATCATTATCATCCAATATTTCAGGATTATATAATTTCTTATATAATTTAGATTTTAATATAAGTTCATTGTGGTTGCCTTTAGCTAACACTTTTCCATCATCTATTAAATATATAATATCTGCATCCATAATTGTAGATAGCCTATGGGCAACAATCACAATAGTATGTGTTTTTACTAAATCATCAATTGTTTTTTTGATGTATTCTTGTGATTCATTATCTAGTGATGATGTTGCTTCATCAAATAAAATCACTTTTGTATTTTTAAGTAATGTTCTTGCTATAGCAAGTCTTTGTTTTTGACCTCCAGATAAATTAACACCGCCTTCACCAATTATTGTATTATACTTTTTAGGTAAAGACATTATATAATCATCTATATATGATTTTTTACAAACTTCCCTTACTTCTTTTAAAGTTGTATCTTGTTTTACCATTTTAAAATTATCAAATATACTTTGATTAAAAAGATATGGGTCTTGTCTAATAATAGATAAATTACTTCTTAAAGATTTTTCTGTCAATTCATTTATATTAATACCATTTATTAATATTTCACCTTTACTTACATCAAAATATCTCATTAATAAATTAAATATTGTTGATTTACCTTGTCCTGATTTACCTACTATTGCTATTTTTTTGTTAGGTATTAATTCACATGTCAAACCCTTAAGTATATAATCTTCATTTTTTCTATATTTAAAGTATACATTTTTAAAACTAATATCAATAGTTTTATCTTTTATTTCTTCATTCCCAAATTTTTCATCTGAATATTTTTTATTATTAATTATTTCATCAATTCTTTTTAAAGAAACAATTACTTTATTATAATTAACGCCAAAATTAGATAAGTTTTCAATAACACTATCAAATCTCCATATTAAAGTTTGAATAATTAAAAACATTGCTAAAGTACTTTGATTAATAAATATTAGTATTCCAATATTTAAGAAAATAATAAATTCAATTATAAAATATACTATATTATTTATTGCATAATAGTTTTCTTCTACTCTATATATTTTCTTTTGATTATAAGTTAATTCAACTAAATTATTAGATGTTTTATCAATTACTTCATCTTTAATTCCGAGTGCTTTAATTTCCCTAATCCCAGAAAAATCTTCAGTGGCATTTTTATGTATTTTGTCTCCTTGCTTAGATAAATTTTCTTGATACTTTTTAATCTTTGGATAATATACATTAGCAAGTAAATACATTACTATTCCAAGAGCAGTAAATTCTAAGCCAACATAAATAGAAACAGTAAAAGAGTAAATAAATACAACAACAGCTGTAATAAGTCTTGTAGATAAATTAATAATTTGTTTTAACAAATTCATAATATTACTAGTATCACTTGTTAATCTATTAGTAAGTTCTCCAACTCCCATATCCTCATATGCTAATGCTGGTAAATTAATCATTTTTTTATATAAGTCAACACTACTTTCTCTTATAAAATCATTTTCTAGTTTAATATAAATGTAATTATGTATTATTTGTATTATTCCCCAACTTATTATTTCACTCAAAACCCATAAAACAAGATTAATAATAAATTGTGGTTGATCCATTATTGTTATACTATTTACTGCCTGTGCCCAAAAAATGGATACTAATAAAGGAACTACATTATATAAAATATCTACTAACACAAAAAAGAATAAATATAATTTATCTTTTTTTAAGTAATTCAATGTTAATTTAAAATACTTTATATCCTTCATATTTATACACCCTTTTATTTTTTTCATTATAACATAAAAGTAGGAACAATCCTACTTTTATTTAATTAGATATTATTACTTGTTATATATTATTTTTTTCTTATTCTAACTTTTACTTTTTCAAAACCTAATTCATTATCATATGATACATCGTTATATATTGGACTTACAACTTCTTTTTTTATTTCTTCACATTTATTAACATAATCTTTTTTATAACCTAATTCTATTTTTTTTAATTCTTTATTATAAGAATCATTAATTTCAAAAATACTTGATGGCAAATCATAATCTTTATGCTTATTCTTAAAATCACGAATATTTTTATTAAAATTTCTTGCAGAAATAAGAGTAGGAACACCAATTGTTAATCCAAATCCAATAAATCCCATGTCTGTACTAAAATATACACTTGCTAAAGAAAAAGCACCAAGAATCATAGTATATTTAATACGATTCTTATTAATTATTTTTTCATACTCATTATAAACCTTAATTAATTCTTCTTTTTTACTATTGTTCATTACAAAACCCTCCTAAATAATCTATATATATTCTAACACAAGTATTATACAAACGCAAAATATATAATTAAAAAGATTAGAATTATACTAATTCTAATCTTACTTCTAAAGCATCGTCTCCGATTCTTTCTTTTAATTTAATAATTCTAGTATATCCACCATTTCTAGTTTCATACTTTTTAGCAAGTTCATCAAATACTTTAGATACTAGTTTTTTATCGTTATGCAAGAAAGCAAGAGCTTTTCTTCTAGATACTAAAGTACCTTTCTTACCATAACTAATCATTTTTTCAACATATTTTCTAGCTTCTTTTGCACGTGCATCAGTAGTTACAACATAACCCTTATCTAATACACTTTTAGTAAGACTAGCTAAGATGCTTCTTCTAATTCTTGATTCTCTATTTAATTTTCTATATATTGCCATAATCTTACCTCCTATTGATCTTCAAATTTAAGTCCCATTTCTCTTACTTTATCTAATACTTCTTTAAGAGATTTTTTACCTAAATTTCTAATCTTAGTTACTTCTACTTCTTTCTTATTAATTAAATCTTGAACTGTATTAATTCCAGCTCTTTTTAAACAATTATATGCTCTAACTGAGAACTCTATTTCTTCAATTGGAGTTTCTAATGTTTTAGTTATAGTATCAACTTGTTTTTCAGCCATCATACCATCTACATTTGCAATATTATTTAAATCAGTAACAATATTTAAATGTTCAATAAGTATTCTGGCAGATAAAGCCATAGCTTCTTCTGGTGTTAATGATCCATTTGTATAAACTTCCATAACTAGCTTATCAAAGTTTTCATTTTGACCAACTCTTGCTGGTAGTGCTTCAAAAGCAACTCTTTCGATTGGAGAATAATTAGTATCAAGTGCGATTACTCCAACTTGAGTATCATATTTCTTTTGATTAACTTTAGAGTCTACATAACCTCTACCATTTGAAACAGTTAATTCCATTTCAATTTTTCCACCTTTAACAAGGTTACAAATAACTTGATCTGGATTAATGATTTCAATATCAGCATCATGTTTAATATCTCCTGCTGTAATTTCTCCTTCTTTATTTGCAGTTAATTCCATTTTCTTAACTTCATTTTTATTTTCAGAATGATTTAAAATTACAACGCTCTTTAAATTTAATACTATTTGTGTAACATCTTCAACTACACCTTCAATTTTTTGGAATTCATGCATTACTCCAGTTATTTTAACTGAATTAATAGCAGATCCAGGCATACTTGATAACATTACTCTTCTAAGAGCAGTTCCTAATGTTTGAGCAAATCCTCTTTCAAGTGGACTAAACTCAAATTTTGCATAATGGTTACTTTCATTATATTCTGTTATTTTATAATCTGGTTTATCAAATTTTATCATAATCTATTCTCCCCTCTCTCCTAAATTCTTGGTCTCTTTGGTGGACGACAACCATTGTGTGGTATTGGTGTTATATCATTAATTGAAGTAAGTTCAAGTCCAGCAGTTTGAAGTGCTCTAATACCACTTTCTCTACCTTGACCTAAACCAGTTACAAATACTTCAACTGATTTAACATTTGCAGTATCCATAGCAGCTTTAGCAGCAGCTTCAGCAGCCATTTGTGCAGCATAAGCAGTTTTCTTTTTTGAACCTTTATATCCAATAGTTCCAGATGATGCCCAACTTATTACATTTCCTTCTTTATCAGTAATAGAAACTACTGTATTATTATAAGATGTTTTAATATGTGCTTGAGCTTCTGGAATATTCTTTTTAACTTTTCTTTTTCTTCTATTATAAGCCATAACTTAACCTCCTATTTACCTGCTTTTTTCTTATTAGCAACAACTTTACCTTTACCTTTTCTAGTTTTAGCATTTCTTGATGTTCTTTGACCACGAACAGGTAAACCTTTTTTGTGTCTAATACCTTGATATGAGTTAATTTCCATCTTATTTTTAATGCTCATTTGAACATCTCTTCTAAGATCTCCTTCAACTACATATTTATCAATTTGTGTTCTTAAAGCTGCGATTTCTTTTTCATCTAAATCAGCACACTTTTTAGTTCTTTCTACTTTAGCATCATCACAAATAGTTTCTGCTAATCTTCTTCCAATACCATAAATTGCAGTTAAACCAATAACAATATGTTTTTGATTTGGTAATTCTATATTCTTAATACGTGCCATTAAATAACCTCCTTATTAACCTTGTACTTGTTTGTGTTTAGGGTTTTCACAAATAACCATTACTTTTCCATGTCTTCTAATAATTTTACATTTGTCACACATCTTTTTAACTGATGGTCTAGTTTTCATAAATAATTCCTCCTCAATTATCTATTATTCCATATTATACGCCCATGTTTAATATCGTAAGGCGATAATTCAATTGTTACTGTATCACCTGGTAAAATACGAATCATATTCATACGCATTTTACCAGAAACATAGGCCTCTACAGTATGATTGTTAGGCAGTTCAACAATATATGTACCACCTTTTAAAACTTCTAGTACTTTTCCTTCAACTTCTATTTTTTCATTATCTTTTTTAGCCATATTTATTCTCCCGTCAATATTTCATATCCATCATCTAATACCACAACTGTATGTTCAAAGTGAGCAGATGGTTTACCATCTTCAGTAACTATTGTCCAGTCATCATCTAAGATACAAACATGTTTTGTTCCTAAATTTAACATAGGTTCAATTGCAAATGTCATACCTTTTTTTAAGGTTAAACCTACTCCTTCTTCTCCATAGTTTGGTATATCAGGATCTTCATGTAATTCTGTTCCAATACCATGTCCACAAAGTTCTTCAACAACACCTAATTTGTGTCTATGAGCACATGTTTCAATAGCATGGGATATATCACCTAATTTAGCACCTGCTTTAACCTTTGAAAGTCCAGCATATAATGCTTCTTTAGTATGATCTAATAAATCTTGTTTATCTTTAGTAATTGTTCCAATTGGATAAGTAGCAGCACTATCTGAATGATATCCTTTATAGCTCATAGATATATCTAATGTTACAATATCACCATTTTTTAGTTTTCTATTGCTACCTATTCCATGAACAACCTCATCATTAACTGAGATACAGATATTACCAGGATATCCTTCATAACCAAGAGATGATGATACACATCCGTGTTCTGTTATAAACTTTCCTGCTAAATCATCAATTTCTTTAGTAGTAATACCTGATCTTAGTTTTGATTCTAAATATTTATGGCATAGATAGTTAATATGACCAGCATGTCTCATAAGTTCTATTTCTCTATCACTTTTAATACTTACCATATAACTATATTACCCTTTCAATTTCTTTTATTATGTCATCAACACCCTGTGTTGCATCAATAATATTTAATAAATTCTTTTCTTGATAGTATTTAAGTATTGGTTCAGTTTCCTTAATATAATTATCAAATCTAATTTTGAAAGTTTCTTCATTATCATCAGATCTAGTAATCAACTTTTCACCACACTTATCACAAATTCCATCAACTTTAGGCTTTAACGAAGTTGTATCCTTATTATATCCTGTTTTACAATTAGGACAAATAAGTCTTCCCAAAGTACGTGAAAGCGCCTTATCATAATCAATATTTAAATATATTACTATATAATTATCTATTGATAATTCGTTAAATAAATTATCTAATGTTTTTGCTTGTAATATATTTCTTGGATAACCATCAAGTATAAATGCTTGATTATTATCCATACTTTTTAATTCGTTTGATAATAATTCAAGGACAATATCATCACCTACTAATGCACCTGAGTCCATCAATTCAGCAATTTTTTTTCCTAAATCATCACCTTTAATTCTTGCTTCTCTTAAAAGATCACCTGTTGAAATATGATTATAGCCAAAGTTGTTAGTAAGCATTTCACTACATGTTCCTTTGCCTGCAGCAGGTGGAGCAACAAAAATTATATTTTTCATCTTCTTCTATAACCTTTCTTATAGCTTCTACTAATTAATGAACTATCAAGTTGTTTATTTGTTTCAATTGCAACACCAACAACAATTAAAAGTCCTGTTCCTCCAATAGTTACAGCACTAGAAAGTCCTGAAAACTTAGAGAATAATATTGGTAAAATAGCTATAACAACAAGTAATATAGATCCAACGAATGATAATCTATTGATTACCTTTGCTAAATAAGAAGAAGTATCAGTTCCAGGTCTAATACCAGGAATATATCCACCACTCTTATTTAAGTTCTTACTCATATCATCTGGATTCATTTGCATTAATGTATAGAAATATCCAAAGAACATAATTAATGCTACATAAAGTATCATACCAGTCCAAGAAGTATAATTAATGTAATTATTAACAAAATCAATAGCTTCTTGATTATTAATTAAATTAACAACTGTAACTGGAATAGTAATTAATGTAGATGCAAATATTACAGGAATAACATTTGCAGCATTTAACTTAATTGGTAAGAATGATTGATCTTTACCATAAGCTACATTTGTTCTATTTGAATATTGAATTGGAATTCTTCTTTCAGCTAACTGAGTATAAACAATTCCTACAACAATTGCAATATTAACTAATACAAATACACTAAATAAAATAATACCAACTACATTTGTATAATTTCCTGACGTAATTAATTCATTAAATGCTGTAGTAAATATTGATGGCATAGATTGAATTATACCTGCCATAATTAATAATGATGTCCCATTTCCTATTCCTTTTTGAGTAATTTGATCACCCATCCAGATTAAGAAACATGTTCCTGCAGTCATAACTAAAGTAGTCTTTAATATTTCTGCAGATGACATACCTTTCATATAAGCAAATGTTAATATATAAGCTTGTACAAAGGCAAATATAATACCTAAATATCTAGTGATTTTATTAATTTTTTGTCTTCCAGTATATCCTTCTTCCTTTAATTCCTTAAAGTATGGAATAATATCCATTTGAAGAAGTTGAGTAATAATTGATGCTGTAATATAAGGAGATACACCAAGTGCAAATATTGAGAATGTTTTTAAACCTCCACCAGACATCAAATTAAATATTTCCAAGAAACCAAGTTCTTGATAGATTGTATCTGCCCATGGAATTGTTATTGTAGTTCCATAAGCAAATACTCCTAAACATATTAATGTAAAATATATTCTATGTCTTAAATCTTTATTAGATGAACTAAATAGTTGCTTAATTTTAGCAAACATATTAAATCACCTCAGTTTTACCGCCAGCTTTTTCAATCTTTGTAACAGCTGCACTAGAGAATCTATTAGCTTTAACAGTTAATTTTTTATCTAATTCACCATTAGCAAGAATTTTAACACCAGCAAGTTGTTTTTTAATAATCCCCTTTTCTTTTAATATTTCAGGACTAACAACATCACCATCTTTGAAAAATTTATTTAAACTGCTTAAATTAATGCAAGCATATTTAATTTCAAATCTTTTGTTATTAAATCCTCTTTTAGGAATTCTTCTATAAAGTGGTGTTTGACCACCTTGGAACCAAGCAGAAATAGATACACCACTTCTTGCTTTTTGTCCTTTTTCACCATGTCCAGCTGTCTTTCCTTGTCCAGATGCTGGTCCACGACCTAATCTTTTATTATCTTTTGCTTCAGGTAGAGCATTTAATTCATGTAACTTCATATTATAATTCCTCTACTTTCTTACCACGAAGTGCAGCAATGTGTTCTGCAGTTCTTTGTGATTTTAATGCTTCAAGAGTAGCTTTAGCAACATTAATCTTAGTATTTGAACCTAAAGATTTAGCAACTATATCTTTAACTCCTGCAAGTTCTAAAACTGCACGTGCAGAACCACCTGCAACAACTCCTGTACCTTTTTTAGCAGGTTTAAGCATAACTACTGCTCTACCTACTTTTGCAGTTGCATCATGTGGAATTGTTCTATTATCAACAATATCAACTTTAAATACATTTTTATTAGCTGCTTGAAGTGCTTTTTTAATAGCTTCTGGAACTTCGTTAGCTTTACCATTACCAAGACCAACAAGTCCTTTTCTATTTCCTACAACAACTGTTGCAGAGAATCTAAAATGACGACCCCCCTTAGTAACTTTAGTAACTCTACCAATAGATATTACTTGATCTTCAAGTAAATTTTTCTTATTTTCAAATTTATCTCTTGCCATAATATCCTCCTAAAATTCCAATCCGTTTTCTCTAGCTGCTTCAGCTAAAGCTTCAACACGTCCATGATATAGGTATCCACCTCTATCAAAAACTACAGTTTTAATTTTAGCTTTTTTAGCTTTTTCAGCAATATCTTTTCCTACTAATTTAGCACCTTCAACATTTCCACCATTTTTAAGTTTTAATTCAACAGATGATGAGCTAACTAAGGTATTACCGTTTTCATCGTCGATAATTTGAACAAATATATTATTATTTGATCTAAATACATTTAATCTTGGAACTTCTTTAGTACCAGATATTTTAGATCTAACTCTTGCATGTCTTCTTAGACGAGCAACGTTATTTGATTCTTTCTTTATCACTCTTTATTCCTCCTAACCTTACTTAGCTGCTTTCTTTCCAACTTTACGTCTTACATGTTCGCCTTTGTATCTAATTCCTTTACCTTTATATGGTTCTGGAGGTCTTACATCACGAATCTTAGCCGCAAAATCAGCAACTTTCTTTTTACTTATACCAGAAATAGCAATTTCTGTATTTCCATCTTGTTTAACTGTTAATCCTTCAGGAATAGCAAGTTCAACTGGATGAGAAAAACCTGCAGTAATACCTACTTTATTTCCTGAAACATTAAATCTATAACCTACACCAATAGTTTCAAGTTCTTTAACATAACCATCTTTAACACCTATTAGCATATTATTAATTAGAGAATTCATTGTACCATGAAGTTGTTTATTATGTTTTATATCATCTGGTCTAGTAGTTAAAACTTCATTATCTTTAACTTCAACTTTAATTGGACTTTTTATATCTAATGTTAATTCACCTTTAGGTCCTTTAACAGTAACTATATTATTATCAACTGTTACAGTAACACCTTCAGGGATAACTAAATGTCTATTTCCTATTCTACTCATAATCTAGTTTCCTTGCATTACCAAATGTAAGCAAGTACTTCACCTCCTAAATTATTAGCTCTAGCTTCTTTATCAGTCATTAATCCTTTTGAAGTTGAAATAATTGCAATTCCAAGTCCATTAAGAACACGAGGAACTTCATCAGCTTTAACATATACTCTTAATCCAGATTTTGAAATTCTTTTAAGTCCAGTAATAACTCTTTCTTTTTTATCTCCATACTTTAAAGTAATATTTAATTTATCACCATTAGTATTCTTTTGATATTCGAAATCTTCAATGAAACCTTCACTCTTAAGAATTTCAGCAATTCCTAAAGTCATTTTAGTTCCATTTACTTCAACGTTATTATATTTCATAATAAGTGCATTTCTCATTCTAGTTAACATATCTGCAATATTATCATTTACCATATTTTGTTCCTCCTTTCCTACCAACTTGATTTTCTAACACCAGGAATTTGTCCTTGATTTGCTAATTCTCTAAAGCAAATACGACAAAGTCCGTATTTTCTAAGTACTCCGTGTGGTCTTCCACATCTATTACATCTTGTATATGCACGAGTAGAAAACTTAGGAGTTCTTCTATTTTTTACAACCATACTTTTCTTAGCCATAATAATCTCTCTCCTTTTCTACTTTCTAAATGGAAGTCCAAAAGCACTTAATAATGCTAGACCTTCTTCATTTGTTTTTGCTGTTGTAACAAGTACAATATCCATACCCATTACTTTAACAACATTATCATAATCAATTTCTGGGAAAATTAATTGTTCTTTAACACCTAATGTGTAATTTCCTTTACCATCAAATGCTGATTTAGATATACCTCTAAAATCTCTAACACGAGGTAAAGCAATTCTAACTAATTTTTCTAAGAAATTGTACATATTTTCACCACGTAATGTTACTTTGCATCCAATTGATTGACCTTCTCTAATTTTAAATCCGGCAATTGATTTTTTAGCTTTAGTAACAACAACTTTTTGTCCAGTGATTAATTCTAAATCTTTAACAGCAGCTTCCATGAATTTATCATCATGAGCAGCTTCTCCAACACCCATATTAACAACAATTTTTTCTAGTTTTGGAACTTCCATAATGCTATTATATTTAAATTGTTCCATTAAAGATTTAACTATTTCTTTATTATATTTTTCTTTTAATGTACTCATATATTTAGTTCCTCCTAACTAGCTTTCTTTTTTGAAGTTTTAGCTGCTGGTTTTTTAGCAGTAGTTTTAGTAGTTTTTTCTACTTTAACTTCTTTAGCTTCCTTTTTATTATCTTTTTTATCAACTTTTTTAACATTTGAAGCATGAATAGGTGCTTCACTTTCAAATATTCCACCTGCTTGATTCATTTGATTTGGTTTAACATGTCTTTTGTGGATATTTACTCCTTCAACGATAACTTTGTTTTCATTTTTTAAAGTTTTAATAATTTTTCCAGTTTTATCTTTATCTTTACCAGCAATAACTTTAACTAAGTCTCCAACTTTTAATTTCATAATATCCTCCTTATAAAACCTCAGGTGCTAATGAAATTATCTTTGTGAAGTCCTTATCACGAAGTTCTCTAGCAACTGGTCCTAAAACTCTTGTTCCAACTGGAGTTTTATCATCTTTAATTAATACACATGCATTATCGTCAAATTTAATATAAGAGCCATCTTTTCTTCTAACACCTTGTTTAGTTCTTACAATAACTGCCTTGCAAACTTTTCCTTCAGGAACATTACCATTAGGAATAGCTTTCTTTACAGTACAAGTTACTATATCACCAATATTTCCATATTTTACTTTAGATCCACCCATAACTCTAATAACTAAAACTTCTCTAGCTCCAGAATTATCAGCAACCTTAAGTCTTGATTCTTGCATTACCATAAGATTACCTCCTATAAGATAACAGCTTTTTCAACAACTTCTTTAAGTACATATCTCTTAGTTTTAGATAGTGGTTTAGAAGCAGTTAATCTAACTGTATCCCCTTCTTTAGCAACATTCTTTTCATCATGTGCTACATACTTTTTAGAGTATTTAACTCTTTTACCATAAAGTGGGTGATTTTTATAAGTTTCTACTAAAACTGTAATAGTTTTATCATTTTTAGCAGATACTACTTTACCAACTAATTCTTGTTTATTTATACTTTCAGTTTTAGCCATTATTTAGTCTCCTCACTTTCTAGTTCTCTTTCTCTTAGAATAGTCATAGCTCTTGCAATTCCTTTTCTAAGTTCATTTATTCTTGAAGGTTTTTCTAATGTACCTGTAGATTTTTTTAATCTTAATTCAAATAATTCTTTTTTAGCATCAATAATTTTTGCTTTTAATTCATCATCTTTTAATGCTCTTAAATCCTTAATTTTCATCAGATACAACCTCCTTTTTTACAAATTTACATTTAATAGGTAATTTATGAGATGCTAATCTTAAAGCTTCTCTTGCTTGTTCTTCAGTTACATCTGTAAGTTCAAACATAATTTTACCCTTTTTAACTACAGCTACCCATTCTTCAACATTACCTTTACCTTTACCTTGACGAGTTTCAAGAGGCTTTTTAGTTAATGCTAAATGAGGGAATATATTAATCCATAGCTTACCACCACGTTTTAGTTTTCTTGAAATAGCAACACGTGCTGCTTCAATTTGACGTGCAGTAATCCATGCACCTTCTTTAGCTTGAAGTCCGAAATTTCCAAAATGTAATTCAGTATTACCTTTTGCATGACCATCATAAGTTAATCTATGTGGTTTTCTATATTTAGTTCTTTTTGGCAATAACATTTTGGTCATCTCCCTTCTTTACTTTATTAGTAGGAAGAATTTCACCTTTGTAAATCCAAACCTTTACACCGATAATTCCATATGTAGTTAATGCTTCAGCAGTTCCATAATCAATATCAGCTCTAATAGTATGCAATGGAACAGTTCCTTCAGTGTAATGTTCACCTCTAGCCATTTCAGCTCCACCAACACGTCCTGAAACTAATGTTTTAATACCTTTAGCTCCAGCTTTCATTGCATTTCTAATTGCTCTTTTTTGAACACTTCTAAAGTTTCCTCTAGCTTCAATTTGTAAAGCAATTGATTGTGCTACAATTTGAGCGTTTAGATCAGGATTTTTAACTTCTACAATAGAAACATAAACATCTTCATCTACTAATTTCTTTAATTCATTTCTTAATTTTTCAATATCTTCTCCACCTTTACCGATAACTACACCAGGTTTTGAAGTATTAATTGTAACATTACATTTATTATCTTTATTTCTTTCGATAATAATTGAGGCTACAGATGCTTCTCTTAATTTTTTATTAAGATATTTTCTAATTTTAATATCATGGTCTAAATATTTAGCAAAATCTTTACTTCCTGCCATCCATCTAGAATCCCAGTCTTTGTTAACTCCAATTCTTAAACCGATTGGATTAATCTTTTGTCCCATCTATTTTGCCTCCTTCTTGTTAGTTTTTTTGTTATCAGATACCTTAATAACAATATGACTTGTTCTATGATCTGCTCTTCCAATTCTTGATCTACTTGCAAATTTAATTTTCTTTCTAACAGGTCCTGGATTGATAAAGCATTCAGAGATAACTAAATCAGTTTCTTTTGCATTATTGTTATTAACAGCATTTGCAGCAGCAGAATTTAATACTTTTACTATCATTCTACTTGCTTTTGTGTTTGTATTTGCTAATATTCCTCTAGCTTCAATAACACTTTTTCCTCTTACAAGGTCTAATGTTAATCTAGCTTGACGAGGTTTTAAATCAGCATTTTTATGTATAGCATAAGTTTCCATTCATTTACCTCCTACTTACCTTTTTTATCTTGTCCACCATGTCCGTTAAATTTACGAGTCATAGCGAATTCTCCAAGTTTGTGTCCAACCATATCTTCAGTAATATAAACAGGAATAAATTCTTTACCGTTATGAACAGCAATTGTAAATCCTACAAAATCTGGAAATATTGTAGATCTTCTAGACCAAGTTTTAATTACTTCTTTTTTATTTGCCTTATTTAATTCTTGAACTTTTTTTAATAATCTATCAAAAACATAAGGTCCTTTTTTTAAACTTCTAGCCATTATTTATTCCTCCTACTTTCTCTTACTAACAATTAACTTGTTAGATGCTTTCTTTGATTTTCTAGTCTTTAATCCTAGAGCTGGTTTACCCCAAGGTGTCATTGGTGCTTTACGTCCTACTGGAGCACGTCCTTCACCACCACCATGTGGGTGGTCATTAGGGTTCATTACAGATCCACGGTTAGTTGGTCTGATTCCCATATGTCTTGTTCTACCAGCTTTACCGATATTAACAAGTTCATAATCTTCATTTCCAACTTCACCTATAGTTGCAATACATACACCTAATATTTTTCTTGTTTCACCAGATTGTAATCTTACCATTACATATTTTTCTTCACGTCCTAATATTTGAACGCTTGTACCTGCAGATCTAGCTAAAGCAGCTCCTTTTCCAGGAACCATTTCAACACAGTGAACAACAGTACCAACTGGAATATTTTGTAAAGGTAATGCATTACCTACTTTAATATCTGCTTGAGGTCCATTTTCAATTATTGTTCCAACTTCTAATCCTTTAGGAGCAATAATATATTTCTTTTCTCCATCTTTATAAGAAATAAGAGCGATGTTAGCATTTCTATTTGGATCGTATTCAATAGAAACTACTTTACCAGTTACACCAGTTTTATTTCTTTTAAAGTCTATAACTCTATATTTTTGTTTGGCACCACCACCAATGTGTCTAACTGTCATTTTTCCAGAATTATTTCTACCACCAGTTTTTGTTTTCTTTACTAGTAATGATTTTTCTGGAGCAACTTTAGATAAACCTTCATTAGTTAGTGCACTCATACCTCTACGACCATTTGTCGTAGCTTTAAACTTTTTAATTGGCATAAACACTCTCTCCTTTCCTATAAGTTAATACTATCGCCATCTTTAAGAGTAACAATAGCTTTTTTATATGTTTTCTTTTCTCCAACATATCTACCAACTCTTTTTTTCTTTGGCTTAGTATTTAATGTATTAATATTTTTTACTTTTACTTGGAATGCTTTTTCAATAGCTTCCTTAATTTCAATTTTGTTAGCACTTTTAGCTACTTTAAATGTATAAACACCTTTTTCAGCATTAGCAGCACTTTTTTCAGTAACTACTACTTCTTGAATAATATCAGTATAATCTTTCATTATTTAAGTGCCTCCTCTATCTCTTTAATAGCAGCTTCTTCAACAACTACTGTATCAGCATTGACTAAATCATAACAATTAATTTCATCTGATAATAAAACATATACATAACCTAAATTTCTTGAAGCCATATATAGATTTTCAACATCAGTTTCAGAAGATGCAATAAATAATACTTTACCTTCTAATTTCATTGTTTCAATCATAGACTTGATATCTTTAGTCTTCATTGATTTAACATCGAATTTTTCAACTACTACTAATTCTTTATCTTTTACTTTATAAGTTAAAGCTGATTTTAAAGCTAAAACTCTTTCCTTTTTATTCATTTTAAATGTGTAGTCTCTTGGTAGTACACCACAAGCGATTCCGCCGCCTCTCCATTGAGTAGCTCTAGTAGAACCTTGACGAGCACGTCCAGTACCTTTTTGTCTCCATGGTTTTCTTCCACCACCAGATACTTCACTACGTGTTTTAGTTTTTGCAGTTCCTTGTCTAGATGCAGCTAATTGTAAATCAATTGCTTTTTTAAGAACAACATCATTTACTTCAACACCAAATACTTCAGTACTTAATGTAATATCTTTAGTTTTTTCATTTTTTAAATTTTTAACATCTAATTTTGCCATGTAAATTCACCCTCACTCTTGAAGAATTATTCTTCAGTAGTTCCTTCCTTTACTTCAGCTTCATTTGTTTCTTCTGCAGTTTCAACTGTTTCTTCAGCAGGAGTTTCTTCTTTAACTTCTTCTACTGGAGTTTCCTCAGTTGCAACTTCTTCAGTAGTTTCTACAGTTTCAGTTGTAGCTTCTTCAACAGTATTTTCTTCTACTGGAGTTTCAACTACTTCATCAACTACAGTTTCTTCAACTACTTCTGGTTCATTGTAGTTAATTAATTCTATATTTTCTTTCTTTCTAGAATTCTTAACTGCAGATTTAATTAAAACTAAAGATTTTTTTGCACCTGGAACATTTCCACTTACTAAAATGTAATTATCTTCTAAATTAACATCAACTATTTCTAAATTTTGAATAGTTACTGTTACATTTCCTAAATGTCCTGGTAATTTCTTACCTGGTATAACTCTCATTGGTCTCATTGTACCTAAAGAACCAACTCTTCTGTGATAACGAGATCCGTGAGTATCTGGACCTGAATGTTGTCCATATCTTTTTATAACACCTTGAGTACCTTTTCCTTTAGAAGTACCAGTTACATCAACTATTTCTCCTACTTCAAAGATATCTGCTTTAATAGTGTCTCCTAAGTTATAAGTTCCTTCAAAGTTTCTAATTTCTTTTAAGAAGCGCTTAGGGTGAGTATTAGCTTTTTTAGTATGACCAATACTTGCTTTAGTGGCATTTTTTTCTTTTTTGTCACAAACGCCTAATTGAATTGCATTATAACCATCAGTTTCAGTTGTTTTAACTTGAGTAACAATATTTGGTTCTACTTCAATAACTGTGACAGGAATAGCTCTACCGTCTTTAGTAAAGACTTCAGTCATTCCAACTTTTCTTCCTAAGATTCCTTTCATAATACTTTTCCTTCCTTTTTAATATAATTATTTGATTGTGATGCTTACACCACTTGGAATATCTACATGAGATAAAGCCTCAATAGTTTCCTTACTAGGGTTCTTAATATCGATTAATCTCTTATGAGTACGACTTTCGAATTGTTCTCTGGCATCTTTGTACTTATGTACAGCTCTAAGTACTGTAATCTTTTCAATTTCAGTAGGTAGAGGAATAGGACCAGAAATCTCTCCCCCAGTTCTTTTAACAGTTTCGCAAATCTTTGCAGCAGCTAAATCAACTAATCTGTGATCATAGCTTTTTAAATTAATACGAACTTTACTGTTTGACATAATACATGTCCTCCTTTCGCCTATATCTAGTATAGACTTGCTCCGTAATGAATTACCTGATAAAATCTAGGAATATATATCTTGTTGTAAATTATTATCAAACAACTTACCCTAGTGTATCAGCAACCTCACACATCAATGCAGTCATACGTTTATAAGTTTACCACAATTTTATGCTTAAAATCAAGTATAAATTACAAAAAAAATAAAGATTTTTACTTTATTTAAATAAAGTGTGAATCTTCATTTTTATTTCCTTCTTACTAAATGGTTTTGATATGTAATCATTAAAACCATAACTTAGATATTTTTCTTTTGCTTCTTTATTAACATCAGCAGTTAAAGCTACCACTGGCGTATTAAATTTTTTATCTTCTTTTAGTTTATTTAATGTTTCTACTCCACTAAGTTTTGGCATTAAAATATCCATTAGTATTAAATCATATTCATTTCCTTTTGCTATTTTATCTAATGCTTCTTCTCCAGATAAAACAGAGTCTATATTTACTTTAAAGTCACTTAATGCTCTAGATAATACTTTAATATTCAATTCATTATCATCAACAACAAGAATATGCTTATTAGAATAGTTTATTGAAATCTCAGTATCTTCATCCTTTTCTTCAACATAAACATCTTGAGGAATAATAATAGAAACAGTTGATCCATTATTATGTTTAGATTCAATTTCAAGTTTCCCTTCCATTAAACTAACTAAATTTTTTGTAATAGCAAATAATATATTATTTTCATCAATTTTTATATTATCATCATCACCAATATTTCTTAAATCATATAGTTCATCTTTTTTATATCCTTTACCACTATCTTTAACAATAAATAGTATATTACATTTATTTTTATTAGTATCAATCTTAACATATAGTTCTATTTCACCATTGTTTGTATTTTTTAATGACATTGATAATATATTACTAATAATCTCGCTGATATATGTTTTATCACCTACTAATTTTTCAGGAATGTTATCATCTATGTTTACAACAAAGTTAATATTGTCATCAATTTCTGTTTTGAATTTATTCTTTATACGATTAACTTCTTTTTTAAGTGAATATGGTTTTAATGTAAGTTCTAAATCAGTTGTTACTATATCTTTTATATCATTTAAACTATCAACAGCATCTAATATATTATTAGATGATTCTAAAATATAGTTAATATCTTCTTTTACTTCTAGTGGTAATTTATTTTCATATTTTTTAATATCCTCAGAAAAACCAATTATTGAATTAAGAGGAATTCTAATATCATGAGATATATCACTTATAGCTTCTTTCTTATTATTATTTGCTTCTTCCATTAACAGTTTAGCTAAATTAATTTGATGCAACATTTTAACATCTGGATTTTCAATTGTATTATATATAATATATAACACAACTGTTTGCATAGCTGTTGATAATGTTATAAATGGAAAATACTTTTGTACTACTCCAAATAAACAACTTAATATCATGAATGATAAACAAGATATATACTTATTTTTATCAATATGTCTATACCTTATCATATAAATTAATATTATTAATACTAAAAAAATACTCATTAATGAAAATACAGTTTCAACACAATTACCAGTTAAATAAATACCATTATCAGTATTTATAATAACAGGCAATTTATATATCATATATCCACATCCAATAGTTGCTAGTAAACTAAATATATTAAATATTATAGAATACTTCTTATACTTTTTAATTGAAAAAGATATAGCTAAGAAATATTTAAAAAATAGTACTATATAAACAATATAATATAATAAATATAATTTACTAGTATAAGGTATAAATACATTATCAGCTCCTAATGTAATTATACTAAATCTGTTATATAATTCTAAGAATAAACCAATAAAATTAGTAACTAATAACCATCCAAATATTCTTATTTCAGGTGACTTAACTCTAGTTTTATGAAAGAATAAATAACATAATATAATGTTATAAACCATACTTATTATTATAAAAAAATACGTTGATATCATATTAACACATCCTATTATTATCATTATACAAATATTTTTTAATAAATACAATTTAAAAAAGAAGATATTCTTCTTAATTATCTATTAAAATATCACTATCTTTCATTTCATCTGGTATCTTAATATCCATATATTTTAATAGTGTTGGTGCAATATTAGTTATTGAACCATCTTTTAATTTTAATTTCTTATCTGTAATTATAAATGGTACAGGACTAGTTGAATGAGTAGTTATTATTGTACCTTTATCATCATACATGTAATCAGCATTTCCATGATCTGCTGTTATAACAACAGTATAAAAATTTTCTTCAGCATATTCCATTATTGTACTAAGAGCATTATCTACTGCCTCTAAAGCCTTAAGTGTTGCATCATAATTTCCAGTATGACCAACCATATCAGGATTTGCAAAATTAACTAAAATAAAATCATAATTATCATTTAAACATCTAATTACTTGCTTCGTAATACCAACAGATGACATTTCTGGTTTTAAATCATATGTAGCTACTTTTGGAGATGGTATTAAAAATCTATCACATTCAGGTAATTCTAATTCCCTACCACCATCAAAGAAATATGTAACATGTGCATACTTTTCTGTTTCGGCAATTCTTGCTTGTTTTAAACCAAGACTTGATATGTATTCACCAAATGAATTATTAACATCAATATGATTAATTAAATTTTTACTATTTATTGCTTCATTAATCTTATATATAGTATAAACCTTTAATTTAGGTAATAGTTCAACAGGATACTCAATAAATCTAGGATTAGTTAATACTTCAAGTATTTGTTTAGCTCTATCTGGTCTAAAATTAAACCATAGTAAAACATCCTTATCTTTAATTATATGTTTTTCATCTAATAATAATGGTGGTAAAAATTCATCAGTAATATCTTTTTTATAACATATATTAATTGCTTCTTCTATATTTTTAATTTTAACACCTTTACCCATGGTAACCATATCAGAATAATACTTAGTTCTATCCCATTTTTTATCCCTATCCATGGCATAGTACCTACCACATACTGATACAACATGCCCTAATTTATATTCAACCAACTTATCCTCAACTTGTTTTATATACTTATATGCAGAATGAACATCAGTATCCCGACCATCAGTAATTGCATGAACGTATACCTCATTAACTTTATCTTCATATAATTTATCTATCATATTTAATACAAACTTAATATGAGAATGAATTCCACCATCAGATATTAAAGCCATTAAATGTATAGGTTTATGATTAACTCTTGCATAATCAACCATTTCTTTATATACTTCATTATCTTTTAATTCATTATTATTAAACATATCATCTATTTGAGTAATGTTTTGCTTAATTAATCGTCCAGCTCCAATTGAAAGATGGCCAATCTCTGAATTTCCCATTTGTCCTTTTGTTAAACCAACTGCTCTACCTGAGGCTTCAAGTAATGAATGAGGATATTCATCCCAAAGTTTATTAAATGTTGGCATATCAGCATTCTTTATTGCATTGCCTTTTTCATCATTTCGTATACCAAATCCATCTAATACAATTAATAATACATTTTTCATATTTTTCACCTAATAAAATTATAAAATATATTTGAATAAATTTCCATTAATTTCATAAAAAAATATAAGTTAATTATAATTTCTTAACTTATACCTACTCTCATCTAAATTTATTCTGTCAGCCAATGTTGCCAAAAACTCTGAATTTGTTGGTTTAGCTCTATCAAAATCTACTGAATGGCCAAATATTTCATCCATTAAATCATAATCTCCTCTTGACCAACTAACTTCAATAGCATGGCGAATTGCTCTTTCAACACGTGAAGCTGTTGTATCATACTTTTTAGCAATTTCTGGATATAATTGTTTTGTTATGCTTCCAAAGTATGCTGGATTTTCATGCATTAATATAATAGAATCTCTTATATATTGATAACCTTTAATATGTGATGGCATACCTAAATCATGTAATAGTTTACTAATCTTCTTATTTATGCTGTTATCTAATAATTCATATTCTTTATAATTAATTTCAATTGAATCTTCTATTCTTTCTTTTAATATAGATTTATCTATACTCTTTAATAGATAAAATGATATATCAAACTGATATAAAGATTTAACCATATTAGGATTATTATAATCAGCATATATAATTACTTTAGTATTTATATTATTTTCTTCCATTAATTTTAAAACACCAATGCCATCAATAGTTGGTAGTACAGGATTAAGTAAAATAACATCATATCCATTACTATTTTTAATTAATTCATCACATGCATCTTTTCCATCTTTGCATACTTTTTTAATATTGATACTGCTTATACTACTAAAATACTGCTTAACTTCTTTAATGGTAGATTCATCATTATCTACCATAAGTAAATTAATCATTTTCTAGTCTCCTCTATTCTTTTTTATTTTTACAGCACAAATCTATTATATTATCTAATTAGACAAATTAAAAGAAATTATTATGTTAGATAGTGTCGAATAATGTAAACTTATGAAATATAATGTATAAAATAAAAAAATTTAAGTAAAAACTTAAATTATTTATAATACTTCAACATCATTATCTTCAATGGCCATCTTATGATTAATAATATAATCTAATGTAGCACCACCACCAGTAGATATAAACTTAAATGAGTTTGAATAACCTAAAGTTCTAGCTGCAGATGCTGCATCTCCACCACCAACTACTACATCAGCAGGAGATAAAGAAATAATTCTTAATAATTCTTTAGTACCATTAGCAAATCTATTATCTTCATATACTCCAGCAGTACCATTAACAAATATAGTCTTAGATTGATTTATTACTTTAGCGTAATTACTAAGCGTTGTTCCACCTATATCTTTAATTTCTTCATTAGAATCAATTTCATCAACATTCTTTTGATCTATATAATTATCACTATAAGTATTAGTTACAATTACATCATATGGAAGTGTAATCTTATCTCTATAAGTAACTAACATTTCTTTAACCACAGCAAGGACAGCATCATCTTTAGAACATATAGAATTACCAACATTGAATCCTAGTACTTTTAAGCATGTATTTGCAAGGCCACCAGTTAGTAGCATATAATCACACTTAGGTAGTAATTCAACCATTAATTCTAACTTATCATCAATCTTAGCTCCACCCATTACAATAGTAAATGGATGTTCTGCATTAATAACATATTTATTTATATTATCTATTTCATTTTGAACTAATAAACCAATACAACTAGGAATGTATTTAGTTATTCCATAAGTTGATGCATGACGTCTATGTGATGATCCAAAAGCATCCATAACAAATATATCACCTAAACTAGCAAAATACTTAGACAAATCATCATCACAATTGCTTTCTTGTTTATTAGGTACATCCATAAATCTTGTATTTTCTAAAAGAATAATACTTTTAGGTTGTAATGTTTTAATCTTTTGATTCAATGCTTCATTTCTTATTACTCTTGAAAAAATTACATTAGTATTTAATAATGTTTTTAATCTTCTTGCTACTATCTCTAGGCTATTATTATTTTTATCTTCTTCAGTTTTAACTTTTCCTAAATGTGATAATAATACAATTTTACAATTTCTATCTAATAAATACTTAATAGTATCTAATGATTTAACTATCTTATAATCATCTATTATTTGATTATCTTTTATAGGAACATTAAAATCACATCTAACAATAACCGTTTTATTATCTACTTCCATATCTTGTAATCTTTTCATTCTTTTCACCATATATATTATAACTTAAATTTTAAAAATATACACTAAAAAAGTGTCATT
>CACZPQ010000009.1 GCA_902783185.1 uncultured Erysipelotrichaceae bacterium | reverse complement strand
TCAGTATTTCATTAGTAGGATTATTATTATAACAATTAATAGGATTATGATTGTGTATGTTCTTCGAGTCATATGCAATCCCTCCTTTCAAATATCAAAATATAAGAAAGGCACGACACTTTAATTTGCCCACTTTTTCGGTGTGCAGATACTCTTATAATACATATTAAAGTACTTGTCAAATTGCCATTTTTTAATATTGGACATCAAAACTATGTCCAATTTTTAAAATCCTTCTTAGGTCAATTTTTAATATTGGTTTATTTTTACATATCCAATTTTTAAAATTGGTAAAAATTAAAAAAATTAACAATTTCTTGTTAATTTATTTATTCAACATTTCTTCTATTGAAAGTAATCTATTATATTTAGCAATTCTTTCACCTCTAGATAGTGATCCTGCTTTAATATATGGTATGGATAATCCAACAGCTAAATCAGAGATAAAAGTATCTAATGTTTCACCACTACGATGTGAAATAATCATTTTATAATTTGCTTTTTTGGCTATTAATATAGTTTCAATCATTTCAGTAATAGTTCCTATTTGATTAGCTTTTAAAAGAATTGCGTTTGCTGCTTTATTATCTATTCCTTTTCTCAAGAATTTTGGATTTGTAACAAAATAGTCATCACCTACAATCATAATATTATTACCAACTAGGGAAGTAAACGTTGCTAGTGTTTCAAAATCTTGTTCTTCAAATGGATCTTCAATACTAATAATTGGATAATTATTTATTATATTAATATAATAGTTTAATAATGTTGTACTATCTACTTGTTTACCATCCAAACTATATTTTTTTGTTTCCTTATCATACATAGATGTTGCTGCAACATCTAGTGCAATAAAAACATCTTTTCCAGGTTCATAACCACTTAGTTTAATAGCATCTACTATTACTTTAATGGCATCTTCATTACTATCTAATTTTGGTGCAAATCCACCCTCATCACCAACTGAAACAGACATATGTTTATTTTTTAATAAATCTTTTAAAGTATGAAATATTTCAGATCCTGCTCTTAATCTTTCTTTAAAACTTTTTACAACTGGTACAATCATAAACTCTTGGAAATCTAATCCACTATCAGCATGTTTTCCACCATTAATAATATTCATCATTGGAATTGGCATTGTAACCTTTCCATTTGAAACATATTCAAATAATTCTTTATTACTAGCATTAGCTGCAGCCTTTAAACAAGCTAAAGAAACGCTAAGTATTGCATTAGCCCCTAAATTAGTTTTAAATTCTGTACCATCAAGTCTTTTTAACTCAGCATCTATCTTATTTTGTTCACATACTTTTCCTATTAATGCCTTTTTAATTATTTTATTAACATTATCTACAGCTTTTAAAACTCCATTTCCATGATATCTTTTATCATCATTATCACGTAATTCTAATGCTTCATTAATACCAGTAGAGGCACCAGATGGAACAGAAGCAGTACCCTTACTTCCATTTTCTAATTCAACAGTACATTCTACTGTTGGATTACCTCTAGAATCTAATATTTCATGAGCATAAATATCCTTAATATTCATCTTACATCACCATTATTATTATAAATCAAGTTATTATAAATAGACAATAAAAAAGTGTTTGATTAACACTTCTTATTTACTAAAAATTTTCATAATTATTTTAGTTCTTTTTCTAATAAAGAATTGTTCAACTAAATCCATCGAAGCATATATACTCATCATAACGCCAACATATACAGATAGTATCATATTGCTTTTAAATGGATTTATTAATAATAATATACCAATAATTATCACAAGTACTGATACTGTTAAATCAAATATCCAAGAATCCTCTTTAATCTTTCTTAATTCTAAAGCCATTATTAATTTGATTACTGATGAAACTATTAACCAAATAGCAATTAGAACAACTATTAATGTAGCTACATCCAATGGTTTAAAAATTGCAAATAAACCAGCTATTATACTAATAATTCCATATCCTAATTCAAATCTAAAAAATCTTTTTGGATTCATAATATATTTAATGACAGAATAAATACCACTAATAAATAATAGTACTCCTATTAATAATAATGCTGATTCTAAACCAACAGATGGATTAGTCATTAAAAATATACCCAATACTATAACTAATACGTCCAAAATAATAGATCCAATTGAAATAAGATTAAAAGTATCTTTTATATCTTTCATATATATTCCTCCTATAATAAATATACTATTTGATATTTTAATTGTCAAATCAATATTGACTTTATAATTACATTAGTGGTAAAATAACCTCTTGCTTTAAAAAGGAGGTAAGATTATTATGCAATTAAGTGAGTTAAGTCCAATTGAATATTATAATTATGTTAGCCTACAACCAAATTGTTCTTTTTATCAAACATTAGAATATGCTACTTTTATGAAAGAAAATGGTTATAGTTATGAATTAATTGGTATTAAAGATAGTTTAAACAACGTAAGAGCAGCAGGATTAATAGTTTTTAATAAAATTGATGATAAAAACACTTATGGATATGCTCCACGAGGTTTTGTTATAGACTATAATGATAAAAATTTAATAAGAGATTTCTCCGAAGCATTAAAAAAATATTATAAAAAAAGAAATATTGTTTTTATAAAAATTAATCCAGATATAGTTATTTCAAAATATAACAATAATAAAAAAGAATTTATAGATAATGATAATATTGAAATAATAAATACTTTTCAAAATAATAATTATCAAAAACTAAAAAGAACAAAATACTTTGAATCTTTATTACCAAGTTATTCGCCAATAATAGATTTAAGTAAATATGACTATAATAATTTAGATAAAAATGTAAGAAATAAAATTAGCAAATGTTATAGAAAAGGATTATTTATAGAAAAAAGAGATATTGATTCAATAAGACTACTTTATCCATTTATAAAGAATAAATCTAAAAAAACAATTGATTATTATGAATCATTACTAAGAGAGTTTTCTAAAAGTAATAGTGTTGATTTATTCTTAATTAGAGTTAATTTTGAAGAATTTTTAATTAATTCTAAGGATAAATATGAAAAAGAATTAGTAAAAAATAATAAATTAACTAAAAAGTTGATTAATCATCAAACTGAAAAACTAATTAATAGAAAAATGCAGTCTGATAGAGAACTATTAACATATAAAAACGATATTAGAATAGCCACTGAAGGTTTATCTAGAAATAAAAATGAAATAGTTGGTGGAGCTATAATTATTAAATATAAGAATAAAGTAAGTATTTATGAATCTGGATATAATATCAAATACAAAGAATTAAACATTAATGATTTCTTATATTATAAATTAATAGAGTATTATAAATATAATTATAATTACTTAGATTTAAATGGATTTAGTGGAGATTTATCAAGTAATAATCCATATCAAGGTTTAAATAACTTTAAGATGGGATTTAATCCAAAAATATATGAATATATTGGTGAATACGATATTGTTCTAAAAAAACATTTATACAAAAAAATGGCAAGTAATGGAACTCTAAGTAATATATTTAAATAAAAAAAGTTCATATTAATAATATGAACTTTTTATAATACTAATCCTTCTTCCAAAATTAAATCTTTAAATACTTCCTTAAATCTTTCAATTTCTTTAAGTTTTGCATCTTCATATATATTTCTAGCATTCTTTACTGCTTCAAAAATATGTTTTATTTTAACTTCTTTAGAATTATCAAACAATGCATAAGTAAATGCATTAGAAAGAACTGTTAATGCAATATCTGGATATCTAGATGATATTTCATATACTCTTTTATATTCATCAGTCATTTCAACAATAAATCTACATATCTTTTCGATAATAAATGGAGTATAACCCATTTTTACATTCATTTTTTGTTCAATTTTAGGATACGTTCCCATTAATATTTTGACTGTTGTATCTTGATCTGGTTCTAAAACATCTATTTTTTGAAATCTTCTTAAAAATGCTCTATCTCTTAAAATATATTGTTCATATTCCTCAGTAGTTGTTGCACCAATCATTTTTATTTCACCACGGTCAAGTCCAGCTTTAAACATATTAGCAAAATCCATATTAGTTGTTCCATCATTTTTGGCAAGTAAATGTACTTCATCAATAAAAACTATTGTCTTTTCTCTTTTAGCTAATTCCTTAACTAATAAATCTACTCTGTTTTCTGTTTGATCATCAACATTTAAACTGCCAAATAATGAAGTTACATTTAATTTATATAATGAATAACCAAATAATGCATTAGGTACCATATTATTTTTAATACGATATGCTAATCCTTCAACTATTGCTGTTTTACCTATACCAGCTTTACCAACTAATAAGCCACTCTTTTCTGGAGTAAGTAATATTAGTATTAATTGCTTAATTTCATCTTCTCTAGCAATTGCTGGATCAGTTACATATTCTTTTGCAATTAAATCTTCTCCATATCTCTCTAATATACTATAATTACTATCCATATATATCACCTATTTAAATTATATCATACAATTATTTATTTTCAAAATATCATAATAATGATAAAATACATACAAATGGGATGATTATATGTTTAAATATACATTAGATAATAAAAGATATCATACACTAAATTATCATTATAAAACTATATATAATAAAAAAGTATTTAAAGTATCTTTAAATGCAAATTTTTCATGTCCCCACAAAATAAATGGTCGTGGATGTATTTTTTGTTCAAAATTAGGTTCAGGAGATTTTGCAGGTAATATTAATGATGATTTAATAACTCAATTTAATAAGGTAAAAGATATAATGATAAAAAAATGGCCTGATGCCCATTATATAGCATATTTTCAAGCAAATACAAACACATATGCACCCGTTGATATACTAAAAGAAAAATTTGAACCACTTTTAAAACTTGATAATGTAATAGGTTTAACAATAGCAACAAGACCTGATTGTATAAATGATGAATGTTTAGATTATTTAATAGATTTAAACAAAAGAACTCATCTAACAATAGAATTGGGATTACAAACTATTCATGAAAAATCTTTAAAACTAATTAATCGAGGACATACATTAAAATGTTTTGATGAATGTGTAAAAAAATTAAGAGATAACAATATAGAAGTAGTAGTTCATATTATTAATGGAATACCATATGAAACAAAAGAAATGATGTTAGAAACAATTAAACATCTGAATGATATAAATATAAATGGTATTAAAATACATATGTTATATATATCTAAAGGAACGGAATTAGAAGAACTATATCTAAAAGAAAAATTTCACGTTCTTACCAAAGAAGAATATATAGATATAGTAATATCCCAACTTGAATTATTAAATCCTAAGATTGTAATTCATAGAATTACCGGTGATCCGGTAAAAGAAGATTTAATAGAACCTACATGGTTATTAAAAAAATTCTGTGTTTTAAACGATATTGATAAAGAAATGGTAAAGAAAAACTCTTACCAAGGTAAGAGTTACATAGCATCATAGCTAACAACTGATAAATTATCGCCATCTTTTACTAAAATAACTTCAGCCAACTTATCATATCCCATATCCTTAACATAAGAGATTCCTAGTGTAACGACATAGGCATCTTTTTTTTCATCTGCCATTTTATACTGATCTTCTTTTTCTTCTTTAACAATTACTTCGCTAACTTCAGGTAAATCTTGTTTTCTATCATCATATGAATTATCTTCAACATACTTATATATTGTATCTAATACCTTTTGGCGATGCATATCTCTTTTATCCGAGTAAAAATATTGCATACTAGTTACTTCATACTTATTAATCTTATAATTAATAGAATATAAATCTATAACAAATAATTTTGCTACTTGAGTAGCTACATCTTTTTCATTTTCAATATTCTTTAATTCAGCAAATTCTTTCTTATAGTAATCAGTTGCATTATCATTTAATGTATAACCATATTTTTCAATAGAATCATAAACCTTTGTAGTATTAACTGTTTCATTCTTATTTTTCATAATATATCCATATATATATAAAACTAAACCAGCAATTAAAAACAATACTAAGATTAATAAAATACCCTTTAACCAATCTTTTCTCTTTTGCTTATTTAAATTCTTTGCACTCATATAACAAGCACCTCTTTATCATGAAATTATTATATCATAAACATAATAAAAAAAGAAGAGATAAACTCTTCAATTTTTAATAGTTATTATTCAGTTCTAACACCGTCAGAAGCAACAATGCTTGCTTTTAACTTACCGCTAAATGAAACTGTTTTAGTAGCACTTGATTGATTTTCGTTTTGGCTAACTCCTGTTTCAAGGAAATAAATTCTTAAAACATATGTATGAGTTGCACCAGCAGCAATTTCTGTATCAGGTACTAATATAGCATCAACACCGTTAGCAGGAACAGCAGCAACTGTAATTTCAGAAGTACCAGCATCAATAGTAGCTTTACCACCAGCTACACTATAAGCTTTTGTACCAGACATAGCACCAAGTGTAGTTGAAACATAAGCGTTAGTAGTTGCAGCAGCAGCATAACCAGTAGTACCGATTAAATTAGATGAACCATTAGTTAATGAATAAACTAGATCATCAGTAGTATCAGTAGCGCCTTTTGAGAAGTTATTAGAAACTTCATCCCAAGTAATTTGATAATGCATAGCTGTACTAGTACTATTATTTGTTACAGTAATAGTTTTTTCAGCAGTATATTGTCCAGGAACAGCATTTGGTAAACTAACTGCACTACCATCAGAATAAGTAATACCTAAATCTGAAGCAGTAGTAACTGTAGTAGCTGTTGGTGTAGTAGTATTAGTTACTGTTGCAGTAAAATATGCAAAAGTAGTTCCTACTACAGCAGTTAATAATGTAGCAACTGCTAATACTGTTAAAAATACAACATTCTTCTTTTCCATAGCGTTATTCTCCTCTCTATCGTATATATAAATCATAACAAATATTTTTTATTAATGCAAGATTATTTTATGATATATGTAAACTTTTTTGAATTTACTTTACATACATATTTTAATAATTATTGACTTAAATAAATTATAGTAAGTATAATTATAATAAGGAAGGTGTTTGATATGTCAATCCAAGGAATTAAAGTTACAAAAAAAGATATCGAAAGTTTAAATGAACAAAATGCAATATTTAAAAGTAGAAAAGATATTCAGGAAAATAATTCAGTAGATGTAAACATGGCATACTTTGGTGATGCCGGAGATATGTATATTGATAACAACGGAAGAATTGTTGAAAAACAAAATGATGGTTCAGAAGTATATATGGGATGGACTGACAAAAATAAATTAAAGAAAGAACCTACTCGTATTAATTCAGCATATGATTATTTTGATAAATTTCCGGATCAAAATAATAATGAACTAGTTAATGGAAAACTAAATAAACAATCAGGAAATACATTCAGTAATAATTCAACTCCTAAACATAATTCAAACACTACAAATAATATTGATGTAAATGCAAAAATGGAACAATTTGTAAGAAATAATCCTAATCCTACCAAAGAAGCATGGGATAATTTTATAAAGGAAAATCCAGATGCATACCAAGCTGCAAAAGAAATTACTAGTAAAAATAATAATACTAATTCAAATAATATTAATAATTATATTAAAAATGATGTAAATAATGGATCTATAAAAAGCATTAAACAATCTACTCCATCAAATGTAAAAATACCAGATTTACCTATTAATGCTAATAATAATCAACCTAAACATACAGAGTTCCTTAATGGACCTATTGAAGTTGATCGTTCAGCAATAGATAACAAGGCTAAACATACAGAGTTCTTTGATGGTCCTATTGAAGTCGATCGTTCAGCAATAGATAACAAG
>CACZPQ010000008.1 GCA_902783185.1 uncultured Erysipelotrichaceae bacterium | reverse complement strand
ATCAATGAACTACGTTCATCCTCAAAAGATACTTTAATTTCTCTACCAAAATTTCCTTTTTTATAGAAAAATGCATAGTCATTTTCACATTTCCTAATTCTTAATTTTTCTTCATATCCTAAATCAATTTCTAAATCAAACATTTCAATAATATCAGATTTATTTACCCTAAATGATACATGTGTATTATCTCCATCTATAATATTTTCAAAATATTCACAATTATGGATACTACTAGTTACATGATACCTACCGTTAATAACTGCAGATAGCATTTCTGTAATTTTAGGTGTAATGCAAAGATAAGATGAATCACTTACTGAAAGTTCATCTTCTTCAATGCCAAAAGTCGTTTTTATAAGCTGCCTAATATCATGAATTCTATAATAACTATATAATAATTTGACCTTATCAAATTCTAATTTTTTAAAAATATTAATATAGTCCATTATCTCTAAAGGTTTAAAGGATGATATGTATTTAAGAGCAAATCCATTTTCACTTTCACGTATAATATACTCCCTAGCTGTTTCTGCAAAAAATAGTTTATTATCATCTCTATCATAAAATGTTAATACTACATGATCACAGTCTGTTATTTCTAATATAACATAATGTCCTTCTTGAGAAGTTAATTTAAAAATATTGCTTCCCTTAAATAAATCATATTCAGCCCTTTCGCCTAATAGTTTTTTTGCTTTTTCCCATATAGAATTCGCTAGTAACTTAAGTTCATTAAATTCTTTATCATATTTTTCCATTTATAATCACATTACTTCCTTTCAATTAATATTTATTATATTCTAAGTACAAGTGTAATGTCAAAAAAAAAGAACAATTTCTTGTTCTATAAAAACTCTTTTAATTTTTCGATAGCTTCTTCTTGCATAGTTACATATTCATCCAAGAGTTTATTTACTTCTTTATCTTCTCCTTTATGGTTAAGAAGTCTTCTTCCTTCAATAATACCCATATTAGTACCTTGCATAAGTATTTCTGCTAAATGCGAAGTTGAATCATCATTCATGGTCTTCATTTCAATACCAGACCATGTCATGAATTTTGTCATAGCATTTGTTTCGTGTGGCTCTTCATCATTATCCTCGGCATACTCTGGATATAGTCTATGGATTTCATCAGATATTACTTTATATTTATGATACTGTCTATTTAATTCTTTCTTTAGGGCATCATCCTCTACTTTATCCATTATATAATGAATAGCATCTTTACCCATACAGGCACCTTTATTTAATTCATCTAAAACATTTACTTCGGTATTTTCTTTATCTTTTGCCATAATTGCCTCCTGGTAATAGTATGGAGTATTTTTATTTTAATATGCAGAAAAGATGGAATACTCCATCTTAAAATATACATTCCATTTTCTTTCTTATTTTTTTTAATGCTTTCTTTTCTGTGCTTGAAATATTTTGATGTGAACAGCCCATATATTTTCCTATATCATCTAGCGTATGAACACTACCATAGAAGCCATATCTATGCCTTAATACTTCTCTTTCGTTTTCAGGTAAATTATCAAGTTCTTTTTGCATTTCTTCAATTAAAACTTTTTCAATAGAAGTATCTTCTATCTCATTTGATCCAGTAACATTATGTTCATTATACTTGCAATCTCTATTTAGTAAATAATCCTTAAGTTTTTCTTTCATTTCATTGGTTACAAATATATCTTCTTCTAATATACTATCTAATTCTGATATATTATCTTCAAGTTTAATCCCAGTTGTTCTTTCTATTATATTCTTTGCCTTTAAAATTGGATAAAAATATTGAATATTCTTCATACCTATAACATTTCTTAAATCATTTTTTATTTTATTTAATATACAAGTAGTAGCATATATACTAAATCTAGTTCCATAATCCATATTATATGTCTCTACAGCCTTAATAAGTCCAAAATTACCTATTGATACTAGTTCTTTGATATCTACACCAATATCACTTAAATATTTTTTTACAATGTAATCTACTAGTGGGACATTCATTTCAATTATTTCATTTCTAAGAGCTATGGTTTGATTTCCTTCATACTCTTTAAATTTTTTCATTAATAATTCTTCATCTATTGGATTATTACTTTTTCGCATATTATCCCCTCTTTTCGGCGCTATATAATATCATAATTTTTTTAAAAAGTCAAACATTAGTTCTTATTTGCTTATTTAGAGTAAATTTTAATTAATAGATATTTCTTATAAAGGTATTTCCGCGGATTAATTTATTAATCCGTTAGCGAAGCGGTTACAACAAAAAAAGATACTTATGTACCTTTAATTATTTTAATCTTTCTAAATACATTGTTCTTGCAAGTACTTTAGGCTTGTTCTTATACCTCATATCATTTGTTCTTCCACGTATATAAGTATGTTTAAATAAATAAATCGTTTTATCAGATTTATCATTATATGAGCAATAAACTAATCGTTCTGCTTCTCCATTAGATGATAAATCAAATTCCCTTGACCATTCTTCAATTATATCTTTAGAAATACTACTTTTATCAATAACTATAGGTTTATCTTCGTATAATGAAGCTTCTTGAGATTTATATTTATTTAATTCTTCTTTCCAATAATTACCACCATTAAATATAGTTATTTCCTTTATCCACGATGCATCATGGGTATTTCCTCTTGATTCACGAATCAGACCATTAATATTATATCTACTACGTAAAAAAGTTAACAATGCAACTCTGTAATACCAATCATCAATGGTATCAATAACTACTCCATTAGCGAAAATTTTCATCTTTTCATTTAAACCTAATAACTCGTATGCCTTATCTGTTGCTTTAATAATTAAATTATCTCCACAATCAATAACATAAAATTCATTTAATAAGTTTTCATCCATAATTATCTCTCCTTGTGATTAATATAGTACTGTAAACATTTAATAATGTCAAGCAAAAAAGATACTCATTTCTGAGCATCTCTTAATTTAATTATTCAACAATTTCAGTAACTGAACCAGCACCAACAGTGTGTCCACCTTCACGAATTGAGAACTTAGTTCCGTTTTCAACTGCGATT
>CACZPQ010000007.1 GCA_902783185.1 uncultured Erysipelotrichaceae bacterium | reverse complement strand
ATCTTCTAACTTGACACTAACAAGTTTAGATACACCACTTTCTTGCATTGTAATACCATATAATGTATCAATATATTCCATAGTCTTTTTCTTATGTGTAATAATAATAAATTGAGTCTTATCTTTTTCTTTTTGTAAATATTTAGAATATGAAAGAACATTTGGCTCATCTAGTGCAGCCTCTACCTCATCTAATATAACAAATGGTGTTGGTTTAACCTTAAGAACTGCAAATAATAGTGCAATAGCAGTTAATGATTTTTCTCCACCTGATAGTGCTTGAATAGTATGTAACTTTTTACCTGGAGGAATAGCAACTATTTCTATGCCAGTTTCTAATATATCATCAGGATCAGTTAGAACTAGATCACCTTTTCCGCCTTTAAACAATTCTTTATAAATATTTTGAAACTCTTGTTTTATATCTTTAAAAGATTTTTCAAATCTTTCAATCATTATTTTATCCATAGATTCAATTAAATTATTTAATTCTTCAATAGATAAAGTAATATCTTCCTTTTGTTTAATTAAGAAATTATATCTAGTTGATACTCTTTCATATTCATCAATTGATGAAACATTAACTTCTCCAAGTTCTCTTATTTGTTTCTTTAATTTAGAAACTAATGTTTTAGTATGAGAAATATCAATTGTAAGATCAGCAACTTCTAAAGCATGCTCATAAGTCATATTATATTCTTCATTTAATGTTAATAGATAATTATCAATTCTAACATCCATTTTACCAAGTTTTACTTCAGTTTCTCTTAAATCATTTTGTGCTTTATTATATTCAGAATTAATTTGTCTATTATTATCTTCAATTGTAGTTATTTCATCATTAATAGTTGCTATTTTTTCTTTTAATTCTTTTATAGAACTTTCAAGTAATTCTCTATCAGTATTTAATCTATAATATTCTTCTAAAATATTATTTAATTCATCATCTAATGTATTATTTTTAACATTCTCTGTACCAACCAACTCTTGATGTTTTAATTCACTTTGTTTCTTCAAATCTGATAATACTATTTCCTTTTGAGATAATTTTTCTCTTAATTCAATAATATTTTTTTGAATATCGTTTAATTTAGTATTTTTATTACTTTCCTCATTATTTAATTCATTAAATTCATTAGCTAGTTTTTTTACATCAATATTTAAATCATCTAATTCTTTAGTAATAGAACTTAATTCTTCTTTTAAAGCTAATGTATTAGTTGCATTTTTGATACTACCACCAGTAATAGAACCACCAACATATAATACTTCACCTGATGTAGATACAATTTTATATTTATAATTAATTAATTTACCTATTTTATTTAATGAATCGATTGAATCAACAACAATTATATTACCAAGTTGATTTTTCATTATATTTTTATATTTTATATCATAATTAACCAAATTATCTAATATATCAATAAATCCTTTTTCATCTTTAATTTTATCATATGTTTCATCATCAATATATCTTTCTTTAATTACATTAATTGGAAAGAATGTTGCTCTACCTAAATTATTTTCTTTTAAATAATTAATAGCACTCTTTGCATCATTTTCACTATCACAAACTAAAACGTTTGCATTTGCACCCAAAGATACATTTAATGCAGTAACATATGTAGAATCTACATCAAGTAAACTAGCTATTGTTCCATGAATATTTTTAAATCTAGGATTATTAAGTATTTGTTTTACAGGATATGGAACTGCTTGATTTTCTTCTAAATTAATAGTTAAAATATCTTTTCTATTATTCTTTTCTAGTAATAATTTATTCTTATTATTAATTGTAGCTTCTAAAGAATAATGTTTATGAGTTAAATCCAGTATTTCATCATCTAAATTCTTCTTGATATTTAAATTTTTTTCTAATTCTTTATTTAGATTATCTATTTCTCTAGATAAAGTAGTAATATTTTTATTTAATGTTAATTCTTCCTCTTTTAAATTTAATATATTGTTTGATAACTTAATATCATCTACTTCATATTTCTTTCTTTCTAAAGTTAATTGTTTCTTAGTTTCTAAATCAGCTATTGTTTTATTTAAATTAATAAGTTCTTCACTCTTATTATTAAATGTTTCATCTAGTTTAATTTTTTCTAATTTCAATCTTTCAAGTTTAGCAATATCAGTAGAATTAGACATATTAATACTTTCTATTTTTTTATTTAAATCATCAATTAATAATTTAGATTCTTCATATTCTTTATTAAGTTCTTTTAAATCTTTTGCTATTAATGATATTTCATTACTTTCTAAATTTCTCTTTAATTCTAAATATCTTTTTGCAATTATACTTTGTTCCTCTAAGGGTTTTACTTGTAATTCTAATTCATCAATTAATAAAGTTACTTTTTCTAAATTATCATTAGTTTTTTCTAATTTTCTTAATGTTTCTTCTTTTCTCTTTTTATATTTTAAAACACCGGCAGCACTTTCAATTATTACTCTTCTTTCATAAGGTTTAGAATTAATAACATCAGTAATATTACCTTGTGAAATTATATTAAATGATTTAGCAGTGGCACCACTATCTAAGAATAATTCAGTAACATCCTTTAATCTCACCTTTGCATTATTAATATAATATTCATTATCCCCACTTCTATATAATACTCTTTTTATTTCTACTTCATTAAATTCACTATTTAAAGCATGATCTGCATTATCAAACACTAAAGAAACCTCAGCACGAGGGGCAGCAGATCTTGTTTCAGATCCATTAAAAATTACATCTGTCATGTTATCTCCACCACGAAGTGTTTTAACTGATTGCTCTCCTAAAACCCATTTAATGGCATCAACAACATTACTTTTCCCAGAACCATTAGGTCCAACAATACCAGTAATTCCATCTTTAATTTCAATTGTTATATTATCAGCAAATGATTTAAAACCATGAGCACATATTTTCTTTAAGTACATCCTTTGTTCACCTACTTTGCTTGCTTTTTAAATGCATCTTTAGCAGCATATTGTTCTGCTTCTTTTTTTGTTTTACCAATACCCTTACCATATATAATATTATCAACTTTTACTTCAACTGTAAATGTTTTATCGTGTGCTGGACCACTTTCATTAATTAAAACGTATTCTAAAGTTTTTTTATCAGTTTGAATTAATTCTTGTAAAGCACTTTTATAATCTGCTAAATATACATCATTATCTTTAATATGAGGGATTATTATTTCATTTATATATTTTTTAGCAATTTCAAAACCACAATCTAAATATATAACACCAAGAATAGCTTCAAAAATATCAGCTATTATTGTTTCATTAATATTATTAAGTTGACCATGTCCAACTCTAATATAAGGAATATAACCAATTTCTTTTGCATACTCGGAAAGTGCTTCTTCACATACATAAGATGCTCTTTTTTTAGTCATTTCACCTTCATTTAATTTACCATCATTATAAAAATAATCACTTGTTATTAATTCAAGTACAGCATCTCCTAAAAATTCTAATCTTTCATAATTTTGACAATTATGTTCATTAGCATAAGAAGAATGTGTTAAAGCGGTTAATAATAAATCTTTATTTTTTATACTTATATTATACTTTTCTAAGAAATCCATATCATTCACCTAAAATATTATAACAAATTATTTGATAATATTCAAAATATATAGTAAAATTATTATTGGTGATACATATAAAAAGAATAATAATATTTTTTATTAAAGTTTATCAAATAACACCTCTACATAGTCATAGTCTATGTAGATTTACTCCAACATGTTCAAATTACATGATTGAAGCAATTGAAAAGTATGGTGTTTTAAAAGGTTTAAAACTAGGAATAAAAAGAATATTAAGGTGTCATCCCAAAGGAAAATTTGGATATGATCCAGTAAAATAAGAAAGAAGGAAATAAAATGAAAAGAATATTTAAGGGTTTATTATTAATAATTTGTTTACTAATTTTAACAACAGGATGTTTTAAAAGAGATGATATGGAAAATATAAAAATAAATAGTACTGTATATCCTATTACATATATAATTCAAAGTTTATATGGCAATTATTCTACTATTAATAGTATTTATCCAAATGATATTGATGTAAATAATTATGAATTTACAGACAAACAAATAAGTGATTTTGCAAATGATAATATGTTTATTTATAATGGATTATCAAGTGAAAAAGAAATAGCTAGAAAACTAATTAATAAAAACAAAAATTTAAAAATAATTGATGTATCATATGGATTAAAACTTGAATACTCTGAAGATAACCCAGCAGAATTATGGATGAGTCCAAATAATTATTTAATGCTTGCAACAACAGTTAAAAATAATTTAGTAGATAATATTACTAATAATTATATTAAAGAAGAAATAGAAAAGAATTTTAAAGATATTAAAGAAAAAATATCACTAATTGATGCTGAATTAAGAAGTATTGGTTCTGCTTCAAAAGAAAAAAGAAAAAATACAATAATTGCTTCTTCTAATATGTTTAAATATTTAGAAAATTATGGATTTGAAGTGATTTCACTTGAAGATTCTAAAAATGTAACAAATGAACTAAAAAATAATTTTAAAAATGGTGTGTATGAATATATATTTATCGAAGATAATAAAACTAACGATACAATTAATTCATTAGTTAAAGATTATAATGCTAAAACACTTTCAGTTAATACAATGACTGTATTATCTGATGAGGAAGTTAAAAACAATGAAGATTATATAAATATTACAAGATCATTTATTAAAGAACTTTCAGACATTGTTTTATAAAATGATTGACTACCAAGTTAAGATATTGTAAAATTAATATATCGCTTGGTTTTATGGAGCAGTACTCAAGTGGTCGAAGAGGTGCCCCTGCTAAGGGTATAGGTCGGGTAACTGGCGCGAGGGTTCGAATCTCTCCTGCTCCGCCATTTTAAAAAATAAAAATCCTATTACTAGGATTTTTTTAATTGTTTTACAAAATTATCAATAGATTTACAATTTGAAATATCTAATTTCATATAACTTGATAATTCATTAGGATATTCTAATATTTCAATATCTGGAAAATGATACATTAACCTTTCAAATAATTTAATAAAATCAGTGGTTTTATTTTTGGATATTAACTCTACTTTATTAATTTTTTTATTAAATTCTTCAAGTTCTTTTTCGTAATCATCTGGATATAAATTAATTAAATAATTAGACCACTTACTTTTAAAAATATTAATATCATTTTGTTCCCATATTCTATGATAATCATAATCCAAAACATACATTGATGGAATACTTATTTCATCAATATTATTTTCATTTAATAATTTAATAAAAAGAATCAATGATAATACTTTTTTAGGTTCAATATTCTGTTTTAAATCATGTGGTACTCCTTTATTTATATCCTTTCTTAATTCATTTACTATATCTAATTCATCGTTAATAAATGATTTTTTATTTTGTATAGATCCTATTTCACAAACATTTTTATTATTTTTTTTATAAATACCATATCTTACAACAGGTAAATAGTATTTTTTTAAATATTTTGATTCAATATAAAACGATATTTCTTTATTTTCCTCATCAAAAGTAGATGTTATTCTATTTTTAAAATTTATATCATAAGTATCATTTAAACTAATCATTTTACCATCAAATTTATAATAATTATTAAAGGTTTTATTTTCTAGCATTTCAATATTTTTTAATAGGAAGTTTTCAGGATTTTTAAAGTCATCTGGTGTCATTCTTAACCATATATATTTTAAAGCTAATTTTAATGATAATAATGACTTACTTTCATCTTTATAGCAATTATTCATATAAGTATTATATAAAGTATAAACAAACTTATTTATTGCGTAAAAAAACAATTTATAATCATGTACTTCAATTACAGGATTATTATAATTAATAAAATTTATTCCTTTTATTATTTTAGATTTTTCATTAATCTTATTTTCGATATTATCAATTATGATTGTATTAATTTCTTTTCTAGCTTTTTCTTCTTTAAAATCAAATGAAATATTTGGAATTTCAATATCATCAAACATTAATTCATAAATACAATTATCAATAAAATACTTAATAATATTTTCCATTTTTTCTTCTTTCATAATAAAATCCCCTTTGAATGGTGATTATTATAACAAAAAGCACTTATTTATGCAATATAACTAATAAATTCATCCATTGTTATATTATCATATATATGAAATCTAGGAATTAAATACTTATTGGATGATCTACTTGCTTTATAATTACCCCCAACAAATGCTAATTTAAAACCTGCTTCTTTAATTGCATTCATAGTTGATTCATTATATACATAAAAAGGATAACAAAAAGCATTATTGCTTCCAGTTATTGCAATAGATTTTTTCAAATCATTTAATACTTCCTCATAAGAAAGACATAACATTTTGGCACCTCTAGAAACCCCTTTACAATAATTTTCTGTATGCATATCATTTGTATGGGATTCAACATCTAAATAAGCAGATTTATAATTACTAATTGACCACCATCCAGTTATCAAAAATAATGTTGCATGCATTTGATATTTTTCAAGCATTGGTATTAATAAATTTCCATTATGTTTTCCAGTTCCAGCGGCTCCATCATCAATTGTAATCAAAACTGATTTTTGAGGAACATTTATTTCACCATACATCCATTTTCTAAATTCATCCATAGTTAATGCTTTATAATTGTTTTCTTTTAAATATTTTAATTGTTCTTCGAATTTATCAATATTTATGCAATTAATACCACATGAAGATTTACCTTGATAAAAGAAATGATAATTTAATACTGCTACTCCATCTCTATGAATAATTGGTCTTTTTATTACTTTAACAGTTCTTTTAATAGTACTTTCATTGCCAGATGAATCGCTAACCTTATAATTAATAGTGTATTCACCTAATTCATTAGTATTAACTTTTCCATCAATACTAACTTTATTTGTTATATCTCCATCATAATTATCTTCAGCAGTAACTCCTGGATCACTAAATTTAGTACCAAGATAAATACTTATTTCATTTTTACCCTTCAATTTAATGCTTGGTTTTTCACTATCAATCACATTAATAATTCTTTTTAATTCTTTTTGTTTATCTTTATAATTAATTTTGTAAATAATTTCGAATTGTCCTACTTTTTTATTGTCTAAATTATTATTTACTTCAATAAGATTTGAAATATCTTCATCTCTAAATGAAGATGTTGCTCCTTCATCTTTATACTCATCCAAAAGATTAATAGTAATTTCATTATCACCATTTAATTTTAAAACTATATCATTTACTTTATTCAAATAAATTTTATCATAATAAAAATATCCACCTATACCAAATGATGCAAGTAAAACTAAAATACTAGTAATAATTAATATAATTTTAAATTTTTTAAACTTTTTCATATATTCCCTACCATAGTTAAGTATATCACTTTATATAACAAATTAAAATAAAAAAAATCCTTAAAAAGGATTATTTTTCAAAATGGTGACCCGTGCGGGATTTGAACCCACGAATGTATGCGTGAAAGGCATATGTGTTAACCACTTCACCAACGGGCCATAATCTGGTGGAGCTGGGGGGACTTGAACCTCCGACCTCACGCTTATCAGGCGTGCGCTCTAACCAGCTGAGCTACAGCTCCATTTTTCATGGACTATTTAATTTTACAAAAAAAATTACTATTTTGCAATACTTTTTTGTTAATTTGTCATATTTTTGATATAATACACATGGAAGTGATAAATATGAAAATTAAAGTTAATAAGGAAGATGTTAAAAAATTTAATGAATCTGATATAGGTAAAACAAAGAATGCATACTTAAAAAGAAGTACTATTATTGGAATAATATTAATAATGTTTGGGTTAATATATTTATTATTCAATATATACAACAATTCTAATATTTTTGATTACATAGTATCTATATTAGCTTTATTATTTGGTATTTATTTTATTATTAATAGTTCCATAATTAAGAAAAAAGAAGTAAACAAATATATTTATAATGAAAAGAATAAAGCATCAAAATAAATGATGTTTTTTTTATTATTTTCATATTATTTAATATGATAGGTATTCAAAATAATGAGTTAAAAAGATTATATCAAGAAGATATAATATGGTACATTTATTTTTTTATAATTGCATTTTATTTATATTCAAACCATTTAGAAGAATCATACCTAAAAAATAAGGATGAGAATATTAGAAAAAGGTTTAGAAAGATTAATGAAATTGTTTATACTATTGTACTAATTATTTATATTTATTTTTTAGTAATGAATTTAGATAGATTAAAAGAATTAGATAAAAACTGTTCTTCAAGAAGAAAAAGAAGTGTTTACCTATCTATTTTAATAAGTATATTATTCATAATATCTGGAGTTATTACATTATATTTATCATTTGAAAGTGAAATACTTGATAATGAAATTGGAATAATATAGTGATATAATATATTTAAGAAAGGAGTAATTATGTTGTTAATAGTATTATCGATTATAGTATTTATTTTACTATGTTCCATTAAACAAATTAATGAATATGAAAGAGGTATTAAATTTAGACTTGGTAAATTTAAATCTATAATGAATCCAGGTTGGAAAATAGTTTTACCAATAATTGAATCTTATAGAAAAGTAGATATTAGAACAAAAGTAGTTGATGTTCCTGAACAAGAAGCAATAACAAAAGATAATGTTTCCATTAAAATTAATGCTGTTTTATATTTCCATGTATTTGATGCATCAAAGGCTATTATTGAAGTTGAAAACTTTACATATGCTGTTTCACAACTTGCTCAAACTACAATGAGAAATGCTGTTGGAGCTATATCATTAGATGAATTATTAACTGAAAGAGAAAAAATATCAACTAATATATGTGAAATTGTTGATAAAGCAACAGATCCATGGGGTATAAAAGTAGAAAACATTGAATTAAAAGACATTTCTCTTCCAGAAGAAATGAAAAGAGTTATTGCTAAAGTTGCAGAAGCAGAAAGAGAAAAAGAAGCTGTTATCACAAAAGCTAAAGGTGAAGTTGAAGCATCAAATAACTTAGCTAAAGCAGCTGAAACAATGTCTAGTGCTCCAGGCGCTCTACATTTAAGAACACTTGCTACTTTAAATGATTTATCATCAGATCAATCAAATACTGTAATATTTGCAATTCCAATTGAAATATTAAGAGCATTAGAAAATATAAATAATTCAAAGAAATAAAAAAAGATTAATCAAGAATTTTAACATTAACCTTAAAATTCACATTAATCTTTTTGTTTTGAGAATTTTTATCTATCCACATTCTAATTGAATGCATCCTTGTTTGATTTGGAAGTAGACTATACTCTCCTACTACATATGAATTATCTTGTTTTTCAAATTTAGATAGATTTCTAATTAAAACATCATCTAATGCCATTCTTATATCATTTTCATCTTTATTAATTGGTGTTAGAACAATTTGATATTTTTTTGTTATATTATTGTTATTTGTTACATTAATCATATTATATTTAGACCCTAAACCTTCAGCATCACTTAAATCCTCTAAATCTTTATTGATTTTAGTATTTATTTGAATCATAAGTCCCCCATCAGCATAAACTTTTTCAATATTTAATTCTATAAACTTATTTGTAACAAATATAGTTAAAACAATTAATACAACCGTAAAAACAATCATAGATACTATACTATCAAATAATTTCTTTTTTATCTTTTTCATAACATCAGCCTCTACTATTATGTATATTATATCATACAAATATTAAAAGAAAAAGATATCATTTGATATCTTAACGGTATGGTTTAAATTGTACTGGTTCAGTACTATCATCAATTTGTTTGAAAGTATAATTTCTTTCTTTGGCATAATTAATCATTTCTTCCAAACCATTAGCAGTATATGATTTAATATCATGCATTAATACCATATTTACTTTATTTGGTTTTAAATATTTCTTAAAATTATTAACAACACAAGTTTTTTTATCCTTTTTGTAAGCACATTCACCAGCATCTTCAACACTTAGATTCCAATCAAAATATGTATATCCTTTAGCATTTACTTCTCTAACAATATTTGACATTCCAACAGCTGAAACATGGTTAGATGTTCCACCAGGAAATCTTATAAATTTAGTTTCTTTACCAGTAATGCTTTGAACTCTATTTGAAACTCTATTTAAATCATCAAAATAAGAATCAATAGATGCATATATTTGTTTATAAACATGAGTTGCAGTATGAAGTCCTATTGTATGACCTTCATCAAATTCTCTTCTTAAAACATCATTAGAACCAGCCATTGTTACAAAAAATGTAGCTTTAATATCGTTCTTTTTTAAAATATCAAGAATTTTATTTGTAAATGAACCTGGACCATCATCAAAAGTAAGATATATAACACCAGTTGTATTTGTTGTAGTTACTGGTGTATTATCATTTGTTGTTTTTGAAGAAGATTTTTTATCTTGAACAATAACTTTTCTAGTTATACTAGCTTCATTTCCACTGGAATCCTTAACTGAATATTTAATTTCATAAGTTCCTTTTTTTGAAGTATTAACTTTACCTTCAATATTAATACCTTTAGTTAAATCACCATCACAATTATCACTAGCAGTAGCACCACTTTCTTTATATGCACTACCCTTTGTAATATATAAAACATCATTTCCTTTTAATTTTATATCAGGTTTCTTTTTATCACCAACAATAAGTTTTCTAACTTGTTTAGATGTATTATTTGATGCATCACTTACCTTATATTCAATTTCATTATCGTTTATAAAATTTTTTTCAACATTATTTGTTATATCACCATCATAATTATCAAGTGCTGTATAACCAGGTTCAATATAAGTATCTAGTGAACACACATTATAATCATTATCTCCTATTAAATTTAGTTCAGGTGAAACGTTATCTATTACATTTACAGTTAATGTTTTCTTTGTTTTAAAAAACATATTTTTTACACTATAAGTTATAATATATTTTCCAACGTGTTCTGTATCAACAACTCCATCTTTAACAACTTGATCAGTTACATCTTTTCCAAAGCTAGTTGCACTATAATATATATCCTCAAAATTATCAAAAACATTTATTGTTTCTTCCTTCTTTTCTAAAACAAGTTTAGGAGACAAACTAAAAACACTTATAATAACAACAGCAATTACTATAACTAAAATAATTCCACTAATTTTAACCACTTTTTTATCCATACTACACACTTTCAATTCTTTCAATTATATAATAACACATTTTTAAATAAATATTAATAATAAATTAAAATTATTTATTTGATTTTAATACAAGTAAGAAGGCTTCTTTTGGAACTTCAACAGATCCAATTGTTTTCATCTTTTTCTTTCCTTCTTTTTGCTTTTCTAATAGTTTTCTTTTTCTAGTAATATCTCCACCATAACATTTAGCAAGAACATTTTTTCGCATTGCAGATATAGTTTCTCTAGCAATTACATGAGAGCCTATACTTGCTTGAATAGGAACTTGAAATAATTGTCTAGGTATTATTTCTTTAAGTGATTCTACTATTTCCTTACCCCTATTATAAGCAAAGTCTTTATGAACTATAACACTTAATGCATCAACAACCTCACCATTAATTAGTATGTCCATTTTAACCAAATTACTCTCTTTATAACCAGCTAATTCGTAATCAAATGATGCATAACCTTTAGTTGAGGATTTTAATTTATCAAAAAAATCATATACAATTTCGGATAATGGTATTTCATAATGAATATTTACTCTTGTTTCATCAATATAATCCATACTTATATAATTTCCTCTTTTATCTTGACATAATTCCATAATAGCACCAATATATTCAGAAGGAACAAAAATATTTGTCTTAATATAAGGTTCTTCGATTGATTTTATTTTGACTCTATCAGGAAGTTTATTTGGAGAATCTACCTCCATTGATGTTCCATCAGTTAAATTAACATGATAAACAACAGATGGAGATGTTGCAATTACTTCAATATTAAATTCTCTTGTTAATCTTTCAATAATTATATCCATATGAAGCAACCCTAAAAATCCACATCTAAAACCAAAACCTAAAGCTGAAGAATTTTCAATTTCAAATATTAATGATGCATCATTTAATTTTAATTTTTCTAAAGCCTCTTTTAATGCTGGATATTTATTAGGCTCAATTGGAAACAAGCCAGAATAAACCATTGGTTTCATAGCCTGATATCCTGGAAGAGCAACACTAGCTTCATTTTCTAATGTGGTAATAGTATCACCAACTCTTACTTTATCAATTGTTTTGATTGATGCACTAATCCAACCTACTTCACCAGATTTTAATTCAGAAACTTTTTCTTCTTTAGGAGTATTTATTCCTAATTCCAATACTTCATATACAGAATTTGTTGCCATCATTTTAATATGATCTTTAACTCTTATAGTACCATCCATAACTCTAATATGTGCTATTACTCCACGATATGAATCAAAATAACTATCAAATATTAATGCTCTTGTTTTATCTTTATTATTAATATTAGGTGCTGGAACTTTCTTTATAATTTCTTCGATTAAATCTTTAACACCTATTCCAGTTTTTCCAGATGTTAATATTATATCTTCGTCTTTAAAACCAAGTACATCAATCAACTCTTTTTTTACTTTATTAACATCTGCATTTGGTAAATCTATTTTATTAATAACTGGTATAATTGTTAAATTATCATTCATTGCTAAAAATAAGTTAGCTAATGTTTGTGCTTCGATACCTTGTGCTGCATCAACAACTAAAACAGCTCCTTCACAAGCAGCAAGTGAACGAGATACTTCATAAGAAAAATCTACATGACCTGGAGTATCAATTAGGTTCAATATATAATCTTCATTATTATACTTATAATTTAATTTAACAGCATTTAATTTAATAGTAATACCTCTTTCTCTTTCAAGGTCCATACTATCTAAAATTTGTTCTTTCATTTCTCTTTTTGATACAGCACCACATATTTCTAATATACGATCCGCCAAAGTTGATTTGCCATGGTCTATATGAGCAATAATTGAAAAATTTCTAATGTTTTCTTGTTTCATATTTCATCACAAAAATAGTATAACACATTAAAAAAATAAATTAAATATTTTCTAAAACAAAAAAATCACCTAATTCACATGGAATTAGATGATATTTATGGAATGATAATATCGTAATTACCAGTTCCATTAGTATTATATTCAAATTATATATTTTTATACACTTTTTTTAATTATTATTAATATAATTATCAATTAATTCAACAAAATTACTATTATTACTTTTATATTTTTTAGGTATAAAACTATCTAATTTATATATTGCCTGTTCTAAATTACTACCATCTAGTATAAATCCTAACTTAGAAAATTCATTAACTATTTCAAGTTGATGATCATTAACATGTTCTTTATATTTCTTAAGTCTTGGAACAGCAATCACTTTTTTACCAAGATTAATTGAATCTATTATTGTTCCAACACCACCATGAGTAATAACGTATTTAGAATTTTTAATATAATTTAATACTTCATTTCTAGATAAATAATCAACTACTTTTATTTTATCTGAACTATAATTTGTGGATCCTACTTGAGCGACAACTTCTTCATTTATTATTCCTTTATCTATCAATTTTTCTACTTCCTTTAAAAGACGAGGAAATTCTTTATCTTGTGTTCCTAATGTAACAAAAACCATGTTTTAACCTCCTTAAAATATCCAACCACCAAATTTTGCTTTTGGATACACTTTAAGCATACTTTCCCACTGTACAACAAAAAGATCAGCAAATTTGTATATTAATTTTCCAGTTTGAGAACCTTTATTTATACTAGCGAATGTTTCAATATATATAATTTTCGAACCAAATATTTTTCCAATACAACACATTGGACCAGCAGTATGTGTTCCAGTTGTAACAATATATTTAGGATGATATTTTATAAATAAAAATAATGATATAAAACAATTAATTAATAATATGAATGGGTACAAAAGAATTAACTTTTTAGTTCCATATACCAAATAAGAAACCTTATTATTATAATCGCTTTTTAAATATTTTGTTGCTTTTGTTTTTTCTGTTACAATATGATAATCATATTTATTAAATAAAGATTTTAACATCATTAATTCATTTAAATGTCCACCCATAGATGATATAAACATTACTCTTTTTTTCATAACTAATCACCCAAGATTTCTAACCAATATTTTTTAGTATTTTCTGCACTAAACTTTTCTGATGTAATTTTAGCATTTCTACTTAATTCAGCAAGTCTATCCTTATTTTTAAGTAAGTCTAAGACTATTTTTGCCATTTCATGCTCATTTCTGTTTTCAATTAAATAACCGTTATAACCATTAACAATAATATCTTTTGCACCTTCAGCTGAAGAATACGCAATACATGGAAGACCATAAGACATTGCTTCAATCAAAACTAGGCCAAATGATTCAGTATATGAGGTCATCAAATATAGACATGAATTAACATATAAATCGTTTATTTCCTCTTGATCTTTATATCCTAATAATTTTATTTTCCTAGTTAAATTATAATCAATAATCTTATTATTAATTCGATCATATTCTAAACCATCACCAACAATATTTAAACTATAATTACCATCTTCCATATCAATTAATTTAAATACATCTATTAAATCAATAAAACCTTTTTCTTTTGATAATCTTCCAACAGATATTAAATTATTATTATTTAAATCAGTTAATCTATCAGGCGTATTATTAATAAAATTAGGTATATATATGCATTCACATTTTATATTATTATTTTTAAATAGATAACCATAATAATTACATAAATCTTTACTAACTAATATTGCTTTATCTAAATTCTTACAAGAATTAGTAAACTGTTTTATATATTTTTCATCATTATGATGATGATTATGTTCCCAAGCTATCTTTATACCATTTCCATATTTACTTAATATATTATTAAAATAAATTCGTGTAGATATATAAATATCACTCTTATTATTTTTAAGTGCATTTATCATTGTTCTTTTCTTTAAAAATAAAACCTTAATTGCAATAAAACACTCTTTTATAAAACTTAATATTTTAAAATGTTTAAAATCATAAATTAATTCCTTACGATTAGGTTTAACATCTGTTAAATATGTAACTTTAACTTTATCATCTAATTTATATTTTTCTTCTTCATATAACTTATAAGTAGTAAGAATTTCAATATCATAATCATTGCAAAGAAGATTAGCAACATTACTAATACATTTTTCAATACCACCATAGCCTAAATGCAATGCCAAAAAAGTTATTTTTTTCATGCTATTCACCTAACATTATTATAGGTTAATTTAATAAAAAAATCTACTATAAGTAGATTTTAACTTTACATTATATTAATGCCTTAATAAGTTCATTAATAATATTAATATCTTTTTGTTCGGTAATTGCCAATTTTGCTAGATTAACATTATCAGTAATAATATTATCAACGTTTAAATCAATCATTTTATATAAAGTATCTTCATCATTAATTGTCCATACAAATAATTTTTTACCAGAATTATGTATTCTTGCAACTAAATTATATTTAATATTAGAAGCTTCAATACTATAATCATCTGCTGCTAATAAATCTATTATATTACCTATAGCTAATGACATTACATAAAGCGTATGAATACTTGAATCTATACTTTTTGTGTTTTCTAAAACTTCATAGTTTAAAGATGCAATAACGCACTTATCTTTATAATCATACTTATTTATTAAATCAATAACTTGTTTTTCAAAATCAACTTCAGTACCAACAGGTTTAAGTTCAATATTTAGCTTTATATTATTATCTTTAGCATATTTAATAACATCTTCAAGTAAAGGTGCTCTTTCATAATCATATTCAAGATTAAAATGACTTCCAACATCTATTTTTTGTATTTCTTTATAAGTTAAATCTCCAACCTTTTTATTTACTCCAGCAACTCTTTTAAAATTAGAATCATGCATTACAACTAATTGAAAATCTTTTGTTTGATGAACATCAAGTTCAATCCAATCAGCATTTAATTCTTTAGCTCCAACAAATGCTGACATAGTATTTTCAGGATAATTGTAACTTGCGCCACGATGAGCAGTTATTTCAATATTATCATGATTTACAGCTGTTAAATCAATATTTCCATTAACTACTTGATAAGTTAAAATACTACTTCCCATAAAAATAATTATTACAGCAATATTTATAAATACTTTAAATAATTTATTAATTCTTTTTGTATTAACTGTTTTATAATAATCAATATCTATTATCTTTCTATTATTATCAATCTTATGCTTATAGAATAATGTACTTATAGTTGAAAAACTAAATGCATTTGATGATATAGCAATTATTAATAAAGATATAAGGATAAATACCCATATAATAGTAATTAATATACTTTCAATAATTTTATGATTTCCAAGTACATTATTAAAGAATGTAATTATATATATACCAAATATAACTATTAAAATATAAATAATATACAATAATAACTGTATAAAAAATATTTTAAACATATCTTTTAAATTACAATTCTTAATTAATCTTTTACTTGCTAATTTTGCATCATGATAATTTTTTCTTTCTAAAATCATATAATGCAAAGAATAAATATAATTCATTAAATATGTAAATAATGCAATAATAAGCATTAGAATAACAATAAATAATACTTTATTATTAATTATATAATCAGTTATAAAAATAGGAATATCAATTGATGTTAGTAAACTTGAACCAATTCCTAGATGTAAAAAAGGAACTAATAATATAATTAAAAATATAACTGATATATTTTTTATTTTAAATAATTTAATTAGTCTTATAAATGCAGTTTTAACAGCATCAATTAATCTTATTTTTTTATTATGATAAGATTGGTCAAATATAATTATTAAAGTTGATATATCAATCATTGTTACAATAGTTAAAATAATAATCATAATTAATAAAAATAATAAATTAATCGGATTAATTAAGAATCCTAATATATTTTCACCTGTAAGATATGTATAACCGCTACATTTCATAACAAAATTAAAACCAGCAATTGATATTGGAATTATTAATAAACTAACAATTAGCTTATATATAATTTCAAACTCTATTACTGTTTTAATGTTATTCTTAATTAATTTGATACTATTTATAACATAATTATTTTTCATAACATCACTCTACATAATGTAATTATTGTATCAAATTATTTAATTTATATCAAATAATATAGGAATATAATTATTCCTATATTAAAAAATTCATAACTAAATCAATTATAATTTCCTTTTCTTTTGGATTAGATTCAGCAATTAACAAGGTTAAAGCTACTAAAGTATTATTATCAATTATTTTTCGATCATCTTTATATAATATATTATAAAATTGTAAGAAATAAATAAAAAGTGTTGCTGCTATTCGTTTGTTTCCATCAATAAACACATGATTTTTAACGATCATATATAAGAAATTAGCTGCTTTTTCTTCAATGCTTTTATAAACATCAATACCATCAAACGTTTGATAAATATCGTTTATTATTGATTCTAAGCCTTTATTACGTTCAAGTGCAAAAATATGACTCTTTTCATTAAATTTTAACTTGGAAATAATATCAATGCATTTATCATATTCAATTCTATTATTATTTTTATTTCCTTTTGGTTTATTTAAAGTTCTATGATCATAGTCATCTAATATATCCAATGCTTTAGAATATGTACCAATAACTTTTAATATTTCTTTTGCATCAGCATCTGATATTCTTTCTTCACCACGATTAGCTATTTCAATTAATTTTACTGTTTTTTCTAAATAATCTAATCTTTTTTGATTAACAACATAACCTTTTAATAAATAATCTTTCAATACTTTATTAGCCCATTTTCTAAAAATAATACCATTTTTAGACTTTACGCGATATCCAACAGAAATAATCATATCTAAGTTGTAATAATCAATATTACGAGTGACTTCTCTACTGCCTTCCTTTTGAACTGTTGCAAAATTTGCAATTGTTGAAATATCAACCTCTTCAGATAATGCGTTTTTAATATGTCTTGATATAACTGACTTATCTCTTTCAAATAACTCAGCCATTTGATCCAAAGATAACCACACTGTCTCATCCTTCATATTCACTTCTAATTTAATATTTTGATTTTCAAATAATATTATTTCATTTTTCATTTTTTATCACTTTCCTTTCTTTTTTGAAAAATAAAATTTTTTTAATTATTGGTTGCATAATAATTTAAATCACCTCCTTAACAAAAAAACAGGAGATACCTCCTACTCTTTTTAAGTAAGAGATATCTCCTGCGGTCATGCATATTTATACCTTGCCCTTATAAATACACGTCGCAACCAAATTGTCTATCAACACATGGCAAGCTAATTGATACTATAATTATAACAAATATTTTTGTTAAAATCTACTGAATTTTTAATTTTTTTAATAAATTGTTTTATCTTCTTTATCCATAAATTTATTAAAAGAATCTATTGTTTCATCCCTATCAATTTGATTAAAAACTAAATCATTTTCATTATCCTTATCTAAATTATTTATACATTTATAAATATAGTCATCTTTAAATCCTATCTTAGCTGCATCCTCTTTTGTATTCCCATAATAGATAGTTCTAATGTTAGCCCACATTATTGCAGACAAGCACATAGGACATGGATAACATGAAGTATATATTTCACAGTCACTTAAATCATAAGATCCAATATTGTTGCAAGCATCTCTAATAGCCATTATCTCAGCATGAGCAGTTGGATCATTATTACTTAAAACGTGGTTAGAACCCCTACCAATTATTTCTCCATTTTTTACAACGCAAGCTCCAAATGGACCACCCACATTAGTTATTAAATTTTCATCTGCTAATTGTTTAGCAACATTCATATATTTATTCATAATTTACTTCCTTTCTAAAATAGATACTGTTTCTACGTGATATGTATATGGGAACATATCAAATAGAGTTATATCTTTTATATTATAATTACTATTTAATATTTTTAAATCTCTTGATAAAGTAATTGGATCACAAGATACATAGATTATTTGATCAACATTCTTTTCTTTAATAATATCTATTTCATGATTAGTTAATCCTGATCTTGGTGGATCAACAATTACAACATCAATATTATCATCTATTTTATCAATTATTTTTTGTGCTGAACCTAACATATATTTTGTATTATCTATTTTATTAATTTTTGAATTTTTAATAGCATTTAAAACAGCATTTTCAACTATTTCTATACCATAAACTTTATTAGATATATCAGCCACATTAATACCTAATGTACCTACACCACAATATAAATCTAATACATTCTTTTCTTTTAATATATTATTTCTTATATAATCAAATATTTTTGAAGTAATATCTCTATTTACCTGAAAAAATGAATCATAAGACACTTCAAAAAATTTATTATTAACAAGTTCCATAAAATGATCTTCACCGTATATTAACTTATTATTATGTATTATTCCAACAATTTTTAAATTATCAAATTCAGGCATAGTTATTTTATCATTTGATATTATGTTAATTAATAATTCATTATTATAATTACATCTAATAACAATTTCACCATTATTGATATTAAAATTATTTATTACTTTAATAAAATCATTAATTGCATTATGTGCAATAAAACACTCATTTATTTCAATTAAATCATTACTATTGTATTCATATAATCCTATTTTTTTATTTTTTATTTTTAATGTAATTTTATTACGATAATTAGTAGTTATATCTGATTTAATTACATTAACATTAATATTAATATTTGCAAATTTTTTAAGAATATTTTTTACCTTTTCAACTTTATAATTAATAGTATTATCATATAACATATTTTGTAACTGACATCCACCACATTTATTATAATATGGGCAAAATTCATCAACTCTATCTGCAGATTTAACAATAATACTTGAAGGTATAGCTATATTATATTTTTTTGATTCTTTAATTACTTTTAAATCAACCTCGTCACCAGGTATTGCTTTATCAACAAAGGTAATTTTATTATTAATATAAGTAATGCCTTGTCCCTGATCATTTAACTTTTCAATTTTATACATTATGACCACCTAATAATATTTTAACATAAAATTAATACTTGTAAACCATACTAATAATAGGTGAAAATCATGAATATAATTAATAAAATAAAAAAAGACTTTAATAATTCAAGTGATTTAATAATTAAAAAATTAGATAATATTCATGTTATTTATTTAGAAAGCATATCCGATAGTGATAAAGTAAACTTTTATATACTGCAAAATCTAACTCAAGGAAATGATAAAGATTTTATTTCAGGACCAAACACCACATTATTAAAAAATTATAATGATATTAAATTTTACCTACTTAATGGTTTTACAATAGTTATTAATAATAAAATATATGCTGTTGAAACAAGAGGAAATATAATAAGAAGTGTAGAAAAGCCAGATTCTGAACCATCAGTATCAGGTCCAAAAGATGCATTTAACGAAAATGTTCAAATTAATTTAGGTCTTATTAAAAGAAGAATAAAAACTGAAAAACTGATTAATATTGATTATTTTTTAGGAAATAATACAAAAACAAAAATAAGTTTATTATATATTGACGATATATGTAATAAAAAAGATATAAATATCGTAAATAATAAATTATTAAAACTAAACAATACAAACATAATATCTATTAGTAATATTAAAAATTTATTAGGTAAAGAAAATAGATCTTTTTTACCAACAATTATGGAAACAGAAAGACCTGATAATGCCGTATATAACCTACTTGAAGGAAAAATTATCATAATTTGTGATAATTCTCCATATGCACTAATTCTACCAGCATATTTTAACGATTTTATTAATCCAGTAGTTGATAATTATGGTAAAAATATCAATGTTAATTTTTTAAAAATTCTTAGATTTATTTGTTTAATATATACGATAGTTGCACCTGCTTTATATATTGCATTGATAAATTATAATCCAGAAACTATTCCTTTATCATTAATAGTAAATATTGCTAAACAAAGAATAAGTGTACCATTTCCTTCATATATTGAATGTATTTTAATGCTTTTACTATGTGGTGTACTAAAAGAAAGTGATATGCGTTTTCCATCATCTTATGGAAGTGCAATATCAATAGTTGGTGCACTAATTTTAGGTGAAGCATCAGTAAGTGCTGGTTTAATAAGCCCAATAATGATTATAGTTGCAGCATCAACTTTTATAACATCACTAGTATTTACAGATCAAGAAATGGTAAATGGTCTTCGATTTTTTAGATTTTTATTTTTAATATTAGCTTCTTTTTTTGGACTATATGGTTTAAATATAGGTTTATTACTATTTTTAATACATTTAAGTGGATTAAAGGTACTTGATAAATCATATACTTTTCCAGTTGCTCCATTTTCATTAAAATATTTTAATAAAACACTATTTAAAAAAATAACTAAAAAACAATTAAAGGAGAAATAAAATGAAACATATTAAACTAATTATATTAATATTTATTTTACTAATAACAACTTCTTGTTATAACTATGTTGAAGTAAATGAATTAGCAATAATTGAAGGATTATCAATTGATTATTATGACAATAAATATCAATTAACTACTGAAATAATAGATATAAAATCAGAAAATGAAAATGGTTACTTAATTAATACAAGTTCAAATAATATAAGTGAAGCATTTGAAAATATTAAAAATTTATCATCAAAAGATATTTCATTGTCTCATTTAGAGATAATAATATTATCAAAAGAAATATTATTAAACCATATTAATGAAATATCTGATTATTTTATTAAAGATAATAATATTACTACTAATTTTTATTTAACATATGCTAATAATCCAAAAGAAATACTAAATAATAAAAATAATAACTATAAAATAAATTCAAAATATATAGTAGATTACTTAGATAAACAAAAGAATAATAAATATAAATTTGATTATATTATTACATCAATTAAAAATAATAAAAACTATTCTATACCCTATTTATATTTAGAAAATAATATTATTAAAATAGATAAGGATGATTTTATATATGAAAAATGATATAGCAATTAGTTTTATATTAAGTAAATCCCTTTTCTTTGGTTTTATTATGTCTTTCATTTTAAAAAATTCTTCTTATTTATCATTTGTAACAATAATATTAGGTTATTTACTAGGATATATATTGTTAAATTATTATATAAATCATAATCTTAAATTAAATAAAATAATTCTATTATTTATAGATATTATATTATTAATATATATACTATTTAATTTATCTTATCAAGCAAGTAATTTCTTTTTAACTAGTACACCCATTATATTAATAATTACTTTATTTTTAATAGTTATATTATATGGAATGACTAAAAAAATAGATGGTGTTACTAACTTAGCTTTAATATTATTTCCAATAAATGTAATACTAATTATACTTGGAATTATATTTAATATTGAAAATTACAGTATAATAAATATCAATTCAATTAATATATTATATCTACTAATAAATACAATAATAGTATTATTTATAAGTATCATACCAATAATAATATATATTAATACTAATAGTAATTATAATAAAAAATATATATTAATTGGATATATAATTAGTGGTATTACTTTAACAATAATTAGTTTAAATTGTTTATTTAGTATAGGACCAACTTTATTAAATTATTATAGTTTTCCAGAATATATGACATATAAAAAAATACATTTACTTAATTTTATAGAAAGAATTGAAAATATAATATCGGTATATTCATTGATAGATTTTACAATACTTGGGATAATCATCTTAATAAATATTAAAACAATACTTAAAAAGGCTAAATAAATTAGCCTTTTATAATTAAATTATAATTCAATTGCTATAACTTCTTTATAATCAGTATAAGATATCACATATTGATAACCACTTGATACTTCCTCATCAAATATTACTTTGCTTGTTGCAAAATCCAAAATAACAAGTCTACAATCTTGTTTAATATCAAATGTATATTTACCACCAGCATATGTTACATTCATAAGAATTCCAGATGCAGATGTACTATATGTTTTTCTTCCATTAGCATACAAAGTTTGCCATCCAGCAGAATTATTATCAACATATGTACGTGAAGTTTCCATATATTTATTTAAAAGATCTCCTGTATTAATAGGTAATTCAATATTTGCTTTAGCATAATTTAAAACATTACTTTCTCCAGGTGTATTTATTGTTATTGTATTTTCTGTGTATTTTGCATATAAATTAGTTATTGTTGAGTCTATTGTAGTTGTAGTCTCTACTTTGTTTGTTAATGTTTCTTCTTTATACCATCCTTCAAATGTATATCCAGTACGCACTGGTGTTGGTAATTCTCCTATCTGCTGTCCTACTACACCTTTTTTATATTGTTCTTCTAAGTATCCTCCATTTGGATTATACTTTATTATTTGATAATTACTATTTTTATCAAATTCTAAATTACATTTTACTTTATTTGTTAAACTTGATATATTTAATTCCCAATTAACATCATCCCATTCTCCTGTTGCTCCTTCACAATTTATATTTGTTAATATATATCCTTCATTCTTATTTGGTGGTTCACTATTTACATTCCCATCATAGTTATATGATACTATATTTATATCTCCACCTAGATATTTTACTTTTCCATTTATTAATGTATATTCTTCACTGTTTTGT
>CACZPQ010000006.1 GCA_902783185.1 uncultured Erysipelotrichaceae bacterium | reverse complement strand
TTCTTTTTTATTTGAAATTTCTAATTCAGGAATATCATTTTCTTCAAGATAATAAAGAACAGCAGCAATATGTTTACACATGTATTCGCCATCTTCTGAGTATGGGCATGAACAATAAAAATTACTTAATTCTTTATCATTTACTTTTAATTCTATTCTATATATTTCAGAGCCATCAATATAAGCAGTTACTAAGTCATTTTGACACCAAATATCTAGTATTCTATTTTCTTTATAGTAATTTTTACCACGAGATAATATAAGTGAGTCATAATAATCTTCAAAATCACAATTTTTTAAAAACTTCTTCATGATTCATCTCCTATTCAAATTCAATATTATTATCTTTACACCAATTTATAGCAAGTTCTTTGTAACGTTCATCTCTAAATTTATACCAGTCATCAATAATATCAAAATTAATACAAGTATCCTTAAATCTTGTAAATGCACCCCTACCATTCAAAGAAATATATAATTGATTTTGAAGTCTAGTATCTTCGATAGTTTCTGCAAAATCTTGCATCATTTCATATTCATTAATATCATATCTAGTAGGTAACATAATAGATTTTTCAAATAATTCATCCAATTCATCTTCATTTAAGTTTTCAAAATCTCCAATATTTGACATAAATATTTCTCCATTATCTGGATTATAATAGTATTCCATTTCATCATTTGTAAAGTCTAGTGCATCAATTACTTCACTCAATTTTAGTTTCATAAAAATCGTACTCCTTTCAAAAAGTTCTTGATAATTAAATTATATCAAAAAAAGTTGAGTTTTTCTCAACTTAAAACGTAATTTATACATAAAATTCAATTTAATACTCATTATTCCCCATAAAAATCGTATCACCAGCTTTAACCGTATATGTTTCTCTCATTTTTTTCACCTCTTTATGAAGTATATGTTTATTAAAACAAAATAAAACACTAAGAATTATTCTTAGAGTTTATTTATTTTTCTTAGTCTTTTATTTTCATTAATAGCAAGTTTTAAATAATACTTAATATAATCAGGTCTATATAATTCAATTATTTTATTATCATCTATTTTAATCTCTTTTACTTTTTTATCTAACAATAATTCAAACCAAGATGATACTATATGTCTATGACAAAAATCAGCATTATTTTCATAACATAATAGTATTGAATTATCTAATTCACTATATACTTTTTCAACATCTAAATTTAATAACACTTGTTTAAAATATTCATTAATATAATATCTATTATTTTCATCATAACTTAATATTCCAATATTATCATGCCATGTTTGCCAAAAATCTTTTTTGGGTGCTAATGCAGAATAATAATTGCCAACATATCCAACTCTTTTACCACGATCACCAGATATAGAATAAATATTATATTTATCTGTATTACAATTTTTATATGAACTTGTATAAATCATTTAAATACCTTCCTTTATATTATAGTATTTATCTCTATCAAAAATATGTTTTTTCCTTAAATGATTTTCCATTCTTCTTTGTAATATTCTTTGAGTTTTTGTTTGAATATTATTATGACTATCTATTGGACAAACTAATATTGAATAAATACCATATTGATTAGCGCCTTTAATATCTGATAACATTTGATCTCCTACCATTGCAACATTAGACTTATCATCTACATTTAATACTTTTAATGCTTTATTATAAGCATCAGGTAGTGGTTTACCTGCTTTATATAAATATTTTACATCTAGTATTTTAGCAACTGGTAATACCCTAGATTCATTATTATTAGTCATTAAACAAATATTAAAATTATTATCCTTTAATATATTAATTTTATCAATTAATTCTTTTGGAACATTTATATCATCAACTGGTAATAAAGTTCCATCTATATCAAGTATTAAATTAGTTTTATTAATACTTAATAAGTAATCAAAGTCAATCGAATAAAAACTCTTAGAATACATATCAGGAATAACCTTATTAATTTCTTCTTTGTTATTAAACATTACTTTAAAAAAAGTATTTAACATTTCCATATTTTTTGACATATTATCACCCATTTAAATAATTATATTACAATATAAATATTTTAAAAACAAGAAAAAAGAAATAACTAGTATTTCTTTTCAATAGTAAGTATATTTAAATCATCTTCATATTTATAAGAGACTTTATCCATCATTTGTTTTACAATAAAGATTCCTAGTCCTCCCTCTTGTCTATCTTTAGCGGATAATTTAACATTAGGATCTTCTTTATCAAGTGGATTAAATTTTATACCATTATCTTTAAATGTAAGTTTAATATTTCTTTTATCTATGTCTATATCTAAATCAATGATTATAAAATTATCAACATTCTTATCTTTAAAACCATATTTAACTATATTTGAGAATAATTCATCAACAACTACATAATATTTTTTTACTTTATCTAAACCAACAATATTAGCTATCTCATCAGTAAAATAATCATATACTCTATTTATTTCTTTAACATCAGCTTTAAATATTTCTCTTAATTTAATGTGATTATTAGCTTTCTTATCTACTAATTCAAAACACAACATAGTTATATCATCAAATTGAATAGTATTATATGAAAAGTTATCTATATCTTTTTTTACTCCATTAATTAAATTTTTAGCATCTTTATTAATATTTTTATTTAATACTCTTAATAAATTATTAATTCCATATCTATTTCCATTCTTATCTAAAGCATCAGTAACACCATCAGTATAAATAAATAACTTACTACCTTTTGAAAGTTTTAAAATATTATTTTCATATTTATAAGATTTTAATGTCCCAATTGGAAGACCATGTTTAGTTTTATAAACATCAAAGCCATTATCCTTATCACTTATAATTACATCTTCATGTCCGGCATTAACAAATGTTAGTTTACCAGTTGATAATTGTAAAACTCCAAACCATAATGTTACAAACATATCTGCTTTATTACTATCAATAAAACTATTATTAACTGAAGTTAATACTTTGGCAGGATCTTTTGTATATAAACCTGCACCTTTCACTAAAAGTTTAGTCTTAACCATATTTAATGCTGCTGGAACACCTTTACCAGATACATCTGCAATAACTAATCCAATATTATTATCATCAATTAAGAAATAATCATAAAAGTCACCACCAACTTCTTTAGCAGGTTGCATTAATGCATAAAGATCAAAGTCATTACGATTTGGAAATGCTGGAAATACATTTGGTATTTCATTTTGTTGTATTTCATTTGCAAGTTGTAAATCTGCCTCAGTTTTTTTCTTCTCTTCAAGCATCATATTAGCATCATATATTGTAAAGCAATAAAGAATTATAACTACTCCACCAATTGATATATTTGCTAATGATATACCAGAAATAAATAATTGAATTATAGATGAAATAATTGGTAAAGTAAAATATAAGAATAATGGTATCATAATTCTTTTATTTTTTATTTTATAATTAATAGCTATTGTTATATATTGTATTATTGTTGTTATTAATGGGAACATATAACATAATGGATAAGCTTTTTCTCTATAATAATTATTATAAATATCAAATGAATAATATAAATTAGTAAACTGAGATATTACTAAAAATATATGACCAATAAATATAATAATCTTTACTAATCCAAATACTTTAGGTATCTTTGATTCTTTATGATTCTCTTTATATAATGAAATTAAAAATTCATTAAAACCATAACAAATATTTAATATATTAAAAAATACCAAATATTTACAAAAGCGAGCCATAAAAAATCCTAAATCGGATGCATCTCCACGATAAATGTAAGCATATCTATCTGATAATAATAAAATTGCAGTAGATAACGAAATAATAATAAGTGCTTTTTTCTTATCTCTAGATAAATAATTAGTCATCAATAAGAATAAAAATATTATAAAACATATTGATGATAATATTAGCATTATATTAAGCTGATAAATTCGTATAAAATTCATTATTATCATATCCTTTCTATATTAAAAATATAAATTATTAACCTTAGGTACATTTTCAATTAAGAATTTTTTACAAAATTCTATTGATGAAGATGCTTCTTTACTATCCTCTCCATAATTTTTAATTTGTCTTCTTAATAGTCTTGTATAACAAATAATCTTGGCTTTATTTAAAACTTCCTCAACTTGATTTTCCTCTAATTCATCAAAATAATAATCAAACGTTAATTTAATAAACTTTCTACATTGGTCTTGAGGAACGCCAAGAAATTTTTCAGGATTTTTAGGATCTAAACATTCAAATCCTTCATATATTGAATAAGAACAAGCAAGTTCTAGTATTGGATGTCCATATCCAACAGTTTCCATATCAATAAGTAAGTTTTCATTTTCTAAATGCATAATATTTTTAATATGAAAATCTCCATGAATAATAGTGCTACGATCAGGTATTTCCTTCATCATTTTTGTTAATTTCTTTCCAATATCATCAGGTAAGTATTTTTCACAATATTCTGCCCATTTAATAGCTTCTTCTTTTTTATTTGGTAATTCATTACCTAAACTATTTGTTTCATGAATTTGTTTTAATATTTGAACACTTTGTTTTACTAACTTATTAATAGATTCTCCATCTTTTAATAGCTCTGCAAAAGATTTTGCTTTCAACATTTCAAATACTGAACCATATAAATCCCCAACTTTAACAATATCATACGAAATAGCAGTTGGAATACCAAGAACAAATGCTTTTTTAGCTCTTTCTCTTTCTTTAATAATATCTTCAAGAGCATCACTATTTTTATAAACCTTAACAATAGTATCAGGATCAATACGATAGACAATACCATAAGCTCCTTCACCTATTACTTCACATCCATCAACTGATATCTTTCTATAACCTTTTTCTATATTGATAATATCTGTAAAACCAGTCATTTCAAATATATCATAAACAGCTTGATTACAATTTATAATCTTTAAATTTTGAAATCTTTTTTTTAGTTTTAATATAATTCTTAATCCTGCACTAGATATATATTCTAATTCATCACAATCAATAATAAGATTACCATTAAAACCCTCTAATTCATTATTAATTCTATCTTCAACTAAACTAACATTAGTTGAATCTATTCTTCTATAAAGTATTATTGTTTTATCCATAAATACTCCTTCTTTCAGTACATTTCTTTCCTGTATTATAACATGTATATAAGAAAAAAACACCATTTAAAGGTGTTATTATTTCTTAAGAGTTTTTACTTTATTAATATATTCTTTTCTTTTATTACCATTAACATATAAATATTCTTTAATACTATTCGCATCATTTTCAGGTATAAGCATATCATTTTCAACTACACCATATTTATCAACAGATTCTTTATGCTTTTGGTAATAATCATATTTTCTAATCTTTAACCAATTTGCTTTAAATAATTCATCTGCAGTTTCTAATTTTTTGTATGAGTTAACTTTATTATTATCTTCATATAGTAATTCAAAACTAGGAAATACGGGATTATACTCATATTCGAATGCTAAATTCATATATTTATCTCGCCATACTGAAGAATATTTTTCAAGTCCTTCTTCAATTAATTCTTTATCCATACCTATTCTAGTTAGTGTATCAACTACACCTTTTCTAAATGCAATATCACAAACAGGAGATATAAGAGAATAATCACCACCAAGATTGTTATCGATAATCCAATTATCCCCACCATTTATCATCCAATCAATTTGCCACTTAACTACTTTTAAACCATACTCATGTTTTAATGTATTAAAGAGTGTTGATGTTTTAACATATGTCAATATATCACTTTCGCTAACAGTCTTAACTTTCAATTTTAACATTTTAGCAAGCCATTCATCATTATTTAAATGACAAGGAAAATACATTGTATCTAAATCATCATATCTATTAAAACAAGGTGCATACCAATGACCCCTTTTAGGGAAGAAACTTTTTACTGTTGTATCTAATATACTATAAACATCAGAAGATACTTCTTTACTTTCCTCTATTTTACTTTCATTTTTTTCCACTATAATACTATCTTTTTTTTCTTCATTATTATCATTTGTCAATATGAAATTTTCAAAAATCTCTTCTTTACTTATTTTAGAGTTAATATTAAATTTAGAAATAAAACTAAAAGACAAATAGTTATATAAAGGTTCAATCTTAGTTGATTTATCAACCTTAAATTTTTTGTTTGTAAATATTTCTTTATAATATATTCCAAATTCACCTTTTTTACAAATTAAATATATTTCTCTATCTTCTATATTCTTCTTAATTACAAATAGATCATATAAATTATATTTCTTCATAAAGAAAACCTCCTTTTAATGTATAAAATAATAGTCAATAACAGCTCCTAAAAAATTATATCATATATTATTTATAATCTAAAATTCTTTCATCTTGTTTTAATTTTTTAAGTACTTTTCTTTTTATTCTATATACTTTATTAGGATTAATACCTAAAAAATCACTAATTTCATTATAAGTTAATATAGAATTGCCATTACTATCAAAAATAAGTCTCATTACATTTTTAGATAAATCATCCATTTCATCTAATGCTTGATTATATATATTAATAAATTCTTCAGACGAATAATCCTTTAAATAATCAACATCATAATATTCATTTTTTAATCTATCATATATCTTAGATGGTTTTTCTATTTCTAAAACATTATAATTATATTTAAATTCCATATTTACTTGTTTAAAATAATCAACATTATCAATTCTATATCCATCATTATTAATGATACACCATGCATCTCTATAAGGGATATGTTCTAATTTAGATATTAAATTTATAATACTTCTTTCAATACACTTAAACACATAATGTCTAAATGGCACTGATTCAGCTAAAGTACAGTTCTTAGCAGTACTAATAAGTGTTTCTAAACAAACATAATAAATTTTTTCAATATCAACATTTTTTTCAAAATAATTATACCATCTCTTTGTTTCATCAAATACTACATCAAGACACCCTTCAATTACTCTTTTTTGATTACTTGAGCTTAGTTTTTTCATTTCCGGTTCTTTATACTTTTCTTTAAGTTTATTTTCCTTTTCAATTAGTTCTTTATTAGTTCCAAATAAACTATAAAGTAGTCTATCTTCTGCAGACATTAAGCTAGTATTCTTTTTATATTCTTGCATCTCATTTTCATATTGTGTATAAGTAGCTCCATCTGATTTAAAAATATTAATTATATCTTCATCACTTAACTTTAATGATAACTGATTCCAGTTATTTTCAATACTATCTAAGTCAAACATTTGTTTCACCCCTTGCAAATATTTATAAAATTGCTAATTATTATAACATAATTATTAAAAAATAAATAATTATTTTTTTATTTAGTTATTTGACAAGATTTTTTGTAATCCTTCATTAATTTCATTATTAATTTCTTCTTCATCATATTCAATTATATTTAAATAATTATTTAATTCATCTATAAAATCTTGATTTTTTGAATTATTAGCTATTTCTATTATTAATGGTAATAACATTGATAATTCAATTCTTTTTCTTCCGTATGGCTTAAAATCATCAAGAGTGGTATTTTTTACATCATCATATAATTCCTGGCATTCTTTATTTGAACAATATTCTTCTTTATTGCACTTTGTTATATTAGTTGGTTTAAATATTTTATAATATAATTCTCTATCAAATGTCATCATATATGTTGGATCATAAACTTTATCATCTATTTCTACCCAACCATGACCTGATAAATCCTTACCATACAATAATTCTAAATTATAATTAGTTCCATGAACTAATATAGCATTATCAAGTGATAAAAACATATATAAACTTCTTTCAAAACACTTACCTAAAGCAAATGATGGTTTTAAATACTTTATATGAATAGATACTGGTAATCCATTAATATAAGTATGATTAAGTTTTTCGTAAAAATTATCATCAAATGGAGTAATTTGTTTATTAATAATTCCTTTATTTAATAGTAATTCCATTCTTTTTAAATAAAAATCTTTTGTTATATCATCAAACATATTATTTCTTATACTCCCATCTTTTCATATCTTCATTTATTTCTTTGTAAACATCATCATAATCTATTTCATTTTTAAAAATGTTTTATTTCTCTTTGTAATAACCCAATCTCTGAATAAGAATATAATTCATATTGTCCTCCATAAGACTTTTCAATAGATGGAATTAACATAGATGCAGCGTATTTATTTATTTCAATACCTTCTTTATAATATTCATCAGACTCAACATACTTAATAATAGATTTTTTATTATTAATATATCTTACTTTTGGATGCTCCATTTTCCAATATAATTCTTTATCAAAAACAAAACCAAAGGATGTATCGTATATTAAATGTTTACCTTCTTTTGTAATTCTTTCAACAAAACAATGTTCAGCATATAAGGGATTATTCTTATCAATATAATTTGGATTATATTTTAAACTATCAACTTTTGCATAAATTAAATTAATATCATCTTCAGTATCTAAAAAGGCTCTAGCCATAAGTAATGCTCTATCATAACAATGACCATTTGACATACTATCAGATAATAATATAATTGATGCTGGAATTCCTTTATAATAAATATTTCTTAATTTTTTAATTAACTCATCATCATACAAATTTACAGTACTATTTTTTAATCCAGAACATAGATGTAAAAACCAATTATAATTATGTAATTTCCATCTGATTTCTAATAATTTTTTATTCATACAAAACTCCCTTTTTTAAGTTGCTATATATATTACCATTAATTATTTAATATTGCAATAAAACATATTATAATGCATTAAAAAAACCTATAAAATAGGCTTTTATTATCAACTTGGTGGAGTAGATGGGAATTGAACCCATGTCCAAACTATATGATAAGACAACATCTACAAGTTTAGTAGTAATTATAACTTCATTAAATAACCGGCTACTACACACCTATTATTTAACTAAGATTAGTAAGATTCATATTATAACCTAATCAATTATAATATATATCCTATATATATGAACTCTTATCTTAACCTATAGGAAAAATTAAGTAAGAGTCTCCCAACCTTTAATTAGGCAAATACAGGAGTGAATGCTCCGATAGAGCTTTCATTTTTGTCATTTAATTTTAATTTAGAATATTTAAAGTCATCACTGACTACTTGCAGTCATCCACCATAGAAATAGCCTGTCGAAACCAAAGCTACCCCATGTGAATAAAATTATATCATTCAAAATAAGAAAAATCAATATTTTTGTTGACAAATTTGATACAAAGTGGTAGTATATAGAACCATAAATTTAAATGGGAGTTATTCCGTTTAAATAAGGGGGTTTAATTATGAAAATAGTAGTTAACAAAGAGTACATTGAAAAATTAGTTAGAGCTTACAGAAAGCTTGGGTTTATCTTTTCGGTAAATAGAGAGGATTTACCAAAAAGTGGTTCAATCAAACGTATTGATAATAGTTTAATTAAAATATCTTATTTAAATGAAAATCAAGACTATGTTTGCAAAAAACTTGATGAAATAAATGCAACTGATGCACATGCTGCATATATGTATTCTAATAAGATTGCAGAATCAAGAAATGAATTAATTGCAAATAATGAAGCATTCTTATTATTATTCAATTATATGTCAAAAGAAGATATTAAATTAAGCATTAACGAAAGAATATTTAGATTTTTAAAAGAAAATCCAGATTTTGTCGAAGAAACAGATAGAAATTTAAATGATTTTTATTCAATTTCTTATGCTGATATAATCGGTGATAGTATTAAAGATGATTGTGATTTTGTTCTTGATGAGAATGTTAATAAAAACAAAAAGAATGATAATGATGATATAGATGTTGAAAAATTAACAAAATTAATCATTGAAGCAATGAAGGAAGACGAAGAAAAAGAAGAAAACATGAATAAAAAAGAAAATAAAAAAGCTTCAATAGAAAATAAAAAGGAAGAAATAAAAGATACAAACACAAACAATACTCAAACTACAGATTTCGTATTAGTAAATAATGAAGAAAATGCAAATAATAACAATAGTATTATTGAAGATAATAACAAGAACGAAGAAGAATCAACTTATAGAATTGCATTCAAACAAAATGATAGAGTTGATTATATTCCAACTACTGTAAATAAAACATACGAAAAACCACAAAAAAGAGAAAAAGTAGTTCAATTTGAAGAAAATAAACATGTTGCTGATAAAGCAAGAAAGAAATTTAATTGGGATGCTCTATTAATTTCTGCAGGAGTTGTTATTCTTGCAGGTGCAATTGGATATGCAGGTTATTATTTTTATAAGAACAATAAAGATATTAAAGATATAAATAATAATACTTCAACTGAAGAAACAACAAATATAAATACTGAGGATGATGTAATTAAATTTACTCCATCATCAAATAATAGCAATGAAGAAGAAATTAAAAATAATGAAACTGAAGAAATTGAAACAGTTAAAGAAGTAGAAGAAGTTGTTGAAGAAACAATAGATCCACAAAGTGATGAATTTATAGAACAAATAACAGATAAAATAACAGAAAATATTCATGAAACAGAACTTGGAAGTACATATTCTAAAGAAGATATAAGAAATATAGTATTATATGCTCATCATAGTTATGATGGATTTAATGGAGAAAATAAACTATCTAATGAAACAGCATATGAAATATATACACAATTTGTAAAACATGGTATAGATATATCACATTTCTATGAAGGATTAAAAGGTTATGAAGATTTACATAATGTAGATATTGCACTTAAAAATGTTGTTCAAGAACTTGGTAAATATGATGATGAATATAATGCATATAAAGCTATTGAAACAACATTAAATAATATGGATGAAAATAACTTTACTGAAGCTGTAGCCTTAAGAGCTTATACAGATTTATATACAATTATTCCATCAATGCAAGTAGCAATGGGTGGAGCAAAAGAAAATGGCGAAGAAGGTCAAACCTATTATAATGAAAAAGCATCAATAGATGAAGCAAAAGTAAGTGAATGTAAAAATATATATAATGAAATAGATGTTAATAATCAAAATGCAAAATTAACAAGAATTGTTTTAAAAGCACTTGATGAAGATGATGCATTAATAAGAACAAGATAAGGGGGTTAAATCATGAAAGATAAAAAAGAAAAGAAAAACAAGAAGAAAAAGAATAAAAATATAACTGTAGCTAGTGATGATAACTTTGTTGTAATTAATGATAATGAACAAATTGATGATATTGATTATAATGCAGAAATCGAAGTAGTTAATGAAAATGAAGAAAATGATGAAGTAATTAATGAAAAAGTTGAAGAAAATACCAACAAAGTTGAAAATTATATGGTTCCAGTTCATAAAACAACAATTGAAAAACTTCCAGATAATTATGCACTAGTTCCTGTTAATAAAGTAGTTGATCAAGAAGAAGATGAAGAAACTGCAGATCACTTAAGAGCTGGTTTAATATTCCTAGGATGTTCTGCATTAGCTGCATCAATAATTCTTGGTTCTCTTGCTTATGTAAACTATCATAAAGAAAATCAAACAAATACAAAATCAACTTATGAAGATGATGTTAATAAAAATATTGATGTTAATGATAATATAAGCAACGAAACTAATGAAGAAACTAATGAAGAAACTACTACTCAAACTACAACTGAAGATGTAGAAAATAATGAAGAAGTTTATGAACCAGAAGTTAAAGAAGTTAACTATAATAACGTTGGAACATTCTATAATCATATAATTGATAATAGAAACAAGTATGGAAAATTTGCTGAAAGTTTCCAAACTGAAGAAGATGTTAAAAACTTTATTAACTTTGTATATCAATTTAATGATTTCTATAGTGAATGTGATTTAAATACTACTATTACTACTAAAGATCAATTTGATAGTATTATAGCTGATTATTATAGTTCATGTGCAAATCATGGAATTGAAGGTCAATTAAGTACAATATTTGAAAATATTTCAGATTATAAAACTAATTTATCTGAATCAGAAAAATTAGCTGCTGATTTAAAAAATGGTGTTGGAAATGATTTTACAATTGCAAATAACTATTATACATGGTTTGGTAAAAAACTATGTGATGATAGAACTGCAATAGATTCTACTAGAGCAAATGCACCATTAATAGAAATATTAAGATGGCAATATGAACAATATAGATATGCTGGTAATATGTTAAATGCCAGAAGATATCAAAAGAACGATTCATTACCAATAAATAGTTATTCAATATATTATGCTGAGGTTGCTCCTGAAGGAGTTGAGGTAATTGAAACAGAAAATTCATTCTCTTGTCCAGACTGGGGAATAGATAATGTTGTATCTCCAACTGAAGAAGATACAGAAAAGAAATTAGTAATAAAAGAAACTGCTGATAGTTTATTCTATAGAGTACAAGAATCATTTAATGATATTACTCAAAATAATAAAACGAGGGGGTTATAATTATGTACTATGATGATAATAATGTAAAATTAAAAATTGATTGGAAAAGTTTAATATTAAAATTAATATTAGTATTATTAGTTGTATTATTAATTATTTGGATATTTCCAATGCCTAAATTAGATACATTCTATAATAAGGTATATAATGATAATTTAAATACAATGAAAGAAGTATCTGAAAACTATTTTACTAGTGATAAATTACCTGGTAAAACAGGAGATTCAGTTACATTAAAATTACAAGATATGCTTGATAAAAAATTATTAACTAATTTTACTGATAAAAATAATAATCAATGTAGTAATACTAATTCATTTGCTACTGTTACTAAAACAGATAATAGCAATTATGTATTAAAAGTACAATTATCATGTGATGATAAAACAGATTATATCTTAGAAAACTTAAATACTGCATCTATTGCTAGTAATTCAAAGAATAAATCAAATGATGGTTCTTCTGAATCAAATTCATCTACTTCAAATGAAGAAAATGATAATGATAATGAAGATGATGGAATAGAAATAGATCCAAGCATCTTAGAAGAAAAAGATAATAAATATGATAAAGGTATTGCATCAGTTGAATATCAATACAAAAAAGCTATAACTAAAACATCAACAAGTTATGTTTGTCCTGAAGGATATGTTAAAGATAATAATGTATGTTATAAATATGAAACTGGTGAAACTATTGATGCAACACCATTATACTTTGATGATGTTGTTACAAAAACAGATGCTAAGAAAAATACTACTCAAGGATATACTAAGAAAGCTGATGTTATAAAAACAGTAGATAAAACAGAAAATGTATGTCCTGAAGGATATACACTAAATGGAAATATTTGTTACAAATATACAAATGTAACAGTTGTTCCAGGTACTACAACATTTACTTGTCCTGAAGGATATGTAAGAAATGGCGATACTTGTACAATAACTATTGATGCAACAAGAAAAGATGGAGATACTAATTATACTTGTCCATCTGGTTACACATTAGAAGGAACAACATGTGTAGCTACTACATCTGTTATAAGAAATACAATTGAAGGATCTACATATTATACTTGTGATAATGGTGGATCTCTAAGTGGTACAAGATGTTACTATAATGCTTCTTATAGAAGTGGTAATACAACATATGTTTGTCCATCTGGTTATTCAGATAATGGAAGTAATTGTGTAAAAACACAATCATACACAGGTTCTTATCATGCTGGATCTTCAAGTTATGGTAATTGTCCTGCTGGTTGGTTAGCAAATGGAAGTATATGTTACTATAATGCATTACAATCAAAATCGTGGTCTAACCCAACTGTACAAACTTCTAAAACTCCATTATCAGTATATGAAAACGCAACATCTAAGAGAATATTAACAAATGGAAGTTCAGCTTGTACATTAAGAGGATGTAATTATATTTATTATTATTACACTGCAACAATAAGTTATTCATGTCCATATGGTGGAAGTAGATCTGGATCATATTGTACACAAAGTAGACCAGTAAATACTACATCTGGATACTATACTTGTGATGATGGTTCAAGACAATCTTCATCAACATGTTATAAGAAAGTATACACTAGTAAAATTGCTTCTACATCATCTGGATCATATTACTGTCCTAATGGTGGTTCACTAAGTGGTAGTCAATGTTCATATAGTGCTACATATCATAAAAATAGTAATAGTACTCAAGAATCATGTCCATCTGGATATTATAGAGACGGAAATGTATGTAAAAAAACTGTTAGTGCAACTGTAAATACTACACCAACTACATATAGTTGTCCTGCTGGATATTCAGTAAGTGGTACTAAATGTACAAAAACAATTGCAGCAACAAAGAACACTACTGAAACACAATATACTTGTCCTGCTGGATATGTAAAAGAAGGTACTACATGTTATCAATACACTGAACCAACAATTAAGAAAACTTATAAATATAGTTGTCCTGAAGGATTTACAAAGAATGGTGAAGGAGAAACTACAACATGTACTAAGAAAGTAGAATCTACATCAACATTATATTGTGAAAACGAAGGAGAAGAATTAATTGATGGTAAGTGTGTTAAAAAAGTAAAAGGTGGTTTAAGAGGATATACTTGTCCAAGTGGATATATATTACATAGAGATAAGTGTGTTAAACGAACACTAGAATGTACACAACCACAAGAAGTAACTAATACATCAGTTACATATGAATATAAATGGAGTTCTGAATCATATTTAGAAGGATGGACTCAAACAGGTAAAACTAGAAACATTGATTCAAATGTAACAGTTACTAATTCATATGAAAAATAGGATATAAATCCTATTTTTTATTGTGATAATATATATGGATCTGATGATGTTCCTGTACCACCAGTAATTTTAATTGTCGATTTAAGAAATACAACTGGATAAACGCCCTCTAATTCATATGCTTGATTATTACAAACAGCTCCCGTATAAGCAATTTCAGAAACTATGCTTGCATTTCTAGCTCCAGGTGATAAAGTCCATTGATGCATTATATTATCATGCAACCAATCATAATCTTTACAATTGCTTAATTGTCCTCCCCAATCATAAAAGATTTGTGCATTTAAACATGTTAATCTATTCGTTGTTGTTCCACCCGATGTAGCATATAAATAATCACTTGGATAAAATAAACCTACTTTTCCCGTCCATCTTGGAGTTCTTGTTACTGTATCATTACAATAATCTCCACCTGTACATATTTTTCCTAATAGATTACTTCTTTCTTTTATATATACATCTGAAACTCTCATATTTACACTAATAGGCGCTGGATTATAATCCATATTTGTACCATTATTATTATTTGGAGATCCCAAATTCCATACTACACTCTCTATCATATTTTGTGTATCACCGCTTAATATTGAACTTGGTTTATCTATGTCTTTTTCATTATCAATTCCATTATACCATTTTCCATCTGTTCCTACAGTTACGGTTCCTAAATAGTCAGTATTTAATTCTCGCATTAGATCTGCTCCATCATATGTTTCAGATTCCCCCCACTGATTAATACCATATCCACTATTTCCGGTGGAATCAGATGAAGTAGATGTATCCCAAGAATAAATTCCCAGCCTTTCTTTTATTCTTAATTTTATCAAACTATGTTTTTCTCCCCTCTCATTTTCAATATTATTCATAATACCAATTATTCTCCAAGATTCGTTATTAAATGATACATAATTACATGGATTTGCTCCTACATATCTTAAATTGTTGTCTGCTGTATTATCATATGCTAAAGTGTATGTACATCCGTCACTCCCTGTTCCTTTATCTATAACATCAATTGTTGAATCATCTTCACCTTCCACTAAGTTTTGTATAAAACTAACACCTCTATTATCAGACCAATGAGCATATATAGTTTGTGATGAATTAAATACTGTTGATGTAGTTATTTGTTCTCCTCCACTTGCTAATGTCCACCAACCATTAAATCCTAATTCTTCGTGTGTTGGTGTTGGTAATTCTTCTATTATTGAACCTTTATTTATTTCTATTGATGTAGGTGCTACACTTCCTCCATTTGCATCATATGTTATAGTTACTGTTTGTATTTTCCAATGTGCATATAATGTTTGATTGTTTGTTATTTTTACTATTGTTGTACTTTCTACTTTTGTCCCATTTGTTGGATCTGTATACCATCCTAAAAAGTCATAATTTGTTCTTACTGGAGTTGGAAGTGTTCCATATGTACTATCATATGTAACTGTCTTTGATGTTGAAGTTAGCGAACCTCCATTTGGATTAAATGTAACAGTATATGTTTTTGCTGTGTAGTTTGCAGTTAATGTTGAATTACTTGCTGGCATTGTATATTTATTATCACTTACTGTTCCGTTTGTTGCACTCCATCCACTAAAGTTATATCCAACTTTTGTCGGATTAGATAGTGTTATTTGTTCTTCATAATATAAACTCTTTGTTGTATTTCCTGTGTATGTTCCTCCATTTGGATTTATCGTTAGTGTATATTTTTCTCTTTCATAGTTATAATTAACTACGTTATTTGTTGGTTGATTATTGTTTTCTACTCCTATTGTTATTGATTTATTAGAAAGACTCTTAAATCCTGTATATGTTTTAGCTTCAGTTACAACAACTGTTCCATATTCAGAAGATGCATTATAAGTATCTGCATCTACCCTTGTATATGTCTCTCCATCTAGATTCATCTTATTATGATATACAATATAGTTATATGTATTTGTTGTCCATTTAGCTCTTACAGTTGAATTTTTTGCTTTCATTGTTACTACATCATTTTGTATTAATGAATCATTATCTTCCCATCCTGCAAATGTATGTCCTGTATTTGTTGGTTCACATAATGTCTTTGTTTCTTGATAATCTAAGTTGTAAACTCCATCACAAGAATTTGTTCCTTCGATTGTTAGTTTATATTTATTTATTGTCCATTTTGCTGAAAGAGTTGCATTTGATGATCCCATCTTAAATACCTTAGTCGATGAATCATATGTTGCATTTGTTCCTGTTACTTCCCATCCATTAAATGTATAACCAACACGTGTTGGGTCAGCAACTGTAAATTCTTCTTGATATTCCATTCCTTTTTGATATGTACTTGTTGAATTATTATATGTTCCACCCTGCGGA
>CACZPQ010000005.1 GCA_902783185.1 uncultured Erysipelotrichaceae bacterium | reverse complement strand
TCAATTTTCATTCCCTTTATATCTGGAATTTTTTTCATTGTACTCATACCATTATCCCTACCTTATTTTCCTAATATCATTTTATCACACACATTTTAAAAATACTAGTTTTTACTAGTATTTTTTTATTAATTATTAGGCTAAGCAATACCTTTTTTATTATCTCTTAAATTTAATAAACATTTAGTTTTTATAGCATCAAATTTTGCAATACTATCTGCTACTCCCAAATAGTCTTGGGGATTAATATTAATCATTTTTAATTTTTCAGGAGTAATCATCATAGATTCATACGCTTGAAGAGCACTACTTATTTCTTCAATTGTGGAATCATACGACATTAATTCTAATTTTCTATCAAAATAATCAAGTAATGATAATTGAATATTCCCTAAAATATTTTGTGAAGAACATAAATCTCTAACATTATAATTTAATTCTATATCTCTAAATAATTGATTACACTTAATTGGGTCTTCGATTAATTCATTTAACTCATCTTCCATTGGTTCAGTTCTTAAATTAGAAAAATATGCTCTAATAAATGATTCATAACCAATTATTTGTACCAATTGATTTATTATACTAGCCTCAATATAATAATTTGATGATATCTCAGCTGTATTTGGCACTCCTATAATTGATAGTATTTCGGTAAATCCCTCAGTTAAGCCTCTATTTTTATCTCTTTCTTCTTGAGCTGGATACCTATCAAATCCACATAGAGAAACACCTGTTTCATTATTATAATTACTAGATGCCATATGAGCTAATTCATGTAATATTGTTTTAGCATAGTGTCTATAATAAAATTCATTTGGATTACTATCTTGTTGTGCCAACTTCCATAATTCTTGAAGTGATTTATCATTTATCATCAATACATTATTACTTGTATTATATCCAGCAACTCTAGAATCTTCATTATAATATGTTACTGATTTTTGTAAATTGGTATCTGGCATAGTAGTTGTTCTTAAAGTTTGTACATTTCGATATAAATTTGTTCTACAATCTTGTGGAATAATTTTTTCTAACCAATTCAAAAAATTAATAATATACTCTTTTTTATCAATAGCACTATTTTTAAAAACTAAATTACTTAATGTTGTACTATCATAAATATAACTATATTTACTATTTAACAATTTATTAATATTATCTTTTTCTTCTTCAGATAGTAATTGTTTAATACCATCTACTTCCTTATATATAATTGGTTTATTCTCATTTAATTCAACTATATATTTAGTATTATTATAAACAAAGAATAGATTATTCATTTTCTACCACCCTATTTAAATTATAACATATATTTATAATATTTTATCAACTATTTATTATGTAATGTATAGACTATTTCAATTTTATTTTTTTCTAGATAAAGTTTTAAAACCATATACAGGACTTGAATAGTATTTATCAAATTTTTTTTCTTCATATGTGCTATATTCTGTACCATATCTATTAATCATATAGTTTTTAAATTTTTCAGGACTATAATAATTTAAGTCAAAATAATTTGTTTGATATATGCTAAAAAATAAATCAGTTAAATCTAAATCTATTAGTGTTTTAATACCTAAATTATTTGATTCTTGGGCAACTCTTTTAACACAATCCATGGCATGATATCCACCCACAACCAATTCATCTATATTTCCTAATTGTTCAAGTAGTAATAATTCATTTGGATATTTTGGAATAAATCTTTTCTTTTCATATTCTTTATAATCATAAGCACTTACTTCAGAAAAAGTAATATCAGTATATATTATTTTATCATTATCTATTTTATCAATACCATATAACTCTTTATCAGGATATAAAACATAAACAACTTGATATCCTTTTTGTCTATATCTTTTATTAATTACCTCATTAAGAATTGGTAAAGGTCTTGAAATATTTAATCTATCATATAGTCCATCATCATGAAATAAAAAAACACTTGTATATTCTTTTATTGGATATAAATATAAAAAGACTTTATTCATATTTTAATACACCTACTTTTAGCTATTTTATTAATTAATTAGCACAATTATTCATGAAAAACCATTAATAACTATTATAAATAAAAATAATTGTATTGTATTATACCATAATAATTAAAAATATATATTTATTATTATTTATTAAAAAAACTAGGAAACATGAAGTGAACCCCAAATAGTTCACAGAAATAAAAAACTAGTTGTATATAAAAAAAATCACTTAATTTGTTTTCTATTTCTTTTAATTCATCTTCACTAATTTTTTGATTTCTAATATTCCTAAATAAATGAAAAGATTTTCTCTTAAATATCATATCATACAAATTATTATCCATAAGACACCTCTAAAATATTAGAACACAGATTAAATCTGCTATACCGCTATTCACCAAATTTTCTTTCAATATATTTACATTCTTTGATCATTTCATTTACCAATTTATTTAATTCTTCATCTTTATAATTATCAAAATGAATATATTTACAATCTTCAAATTCATCAACTTGATCGTCATTCCAAAATTTTAAGTTAGGAATGGAAGGACAAGTTGGATTCCAGTTTCTTACGTAAATATTATCCTTAGTAATTATTAACCATAGTTCACCCATAAAATCCAAACTATAAAATTTCTTCTTATTTGTTTCTTTTTCTAATTTATCTAACTCTTCTTGAATACTTTTTATTCTTATTCTATTCATAATTTAATCACCTACTTAATTATAACACAATTATAGTTAATATTATTTCCATTGGACACATTTTGTAGTAAATAATTTACATATCTAATATTTATAATAATAAAATATCATCATAAATAAAAAGGAACTATCGTTCCTTATACTTGGTTTATTTATTATCACTAACCATTTTCTTTTTAAATACTATTATTGATAGTATTAATATAATTATTGTATATGCAATAAATATAATTATGTTTCTTAAAGATATAATATCATAATTGTTATTTAATACTCCTTTTATAATATTTAAAGCACTTTCAAAAGGTAGAAATTCACAAATTTTTGCAAAAACATTACCTATTAAATCTTTTGAAAAATACATACCACTTGTAAAACATACCAATTGCACAATAATACTTCCAACTCCACCAGATGCTTTCTCACTTACTAAACTTCCAAGTAATATTCCAAATGCTATAAATATTATTGATACAAGAATAGAAATTAAAATAGTAAATATTATATTTATACTAACATTTAATCCTAATAAGCAAGCAACTATAAAGAATAATGAATCTTGTATAATTATAATTGGAATTAAAGATAATATATATCCTAAAATATAATCTCTAGATTTCATTGGTGAAGTTCCTAATCTTATTAATAAAGAAGAACCTCTATCTTTTGCAACTAATGTTGATGTAAATAAAGTAATGAAGGAAAAACCAAATATTATTATTCCTGGAGTAAAATTTTCTATTTTGAAAGTATCACCAGGAATATTTATTTGTTGGAATATAAATAGCAAAAATAATGGTAATGCTATTTCAAATATTAAACTTAATGGATCTCTAACTAATTCTTTAAAATTTCTTTTAGCAAAATTAATCATTCTCATTATAATTCACCTCCAGTTGCAATAGACACAAATGCATCTTCAAAATTCTTTGATTTAGTCTTATTAATAAGTTCTTGTGCTGTACCTATATCTACAATATTACCATTAACCATTATTCCAATTCTATCAGATAAACTTTCTGCTTCTTCCATATAATGAGTTATTAAAATTATAGTTATTTTACCCTTTAATGAATTAAGAACTTCCCATAATTCTTTTCTTGCAATAACATCTAATCCTAATGTTGGTTCATCCAAAAATAATATTTTAGGATTATTAATTAAACTTATTGCAATTGATACTTTTCTTTGCCAACCACCAGATAAAGTTTTTGCTCTTTTATTTAATACATCCTCAAGTTTAAATTGTTTAATAAGTTCATTTATCTTAGTTTCTTTATCTTTTATTTGATAAACACCAGCCATAAATTCTAAATTTTCCTTTACAGTTAAATTTGGAGCGATAGCTGTTTCTTGAGGAGATACATTTAAAATTTCCTTAATTTTAAACATATCCTTTTTCATATCCATACCTTCGATTAATATTTCACCAGAAGTTGGAAGAATTAAACCAGATAACATTTTAATCGTAGTTGTTTTACCAGCGCCATTAGTTCCCAAAAGTGCAAATAGCTCACCTTGTTTAATATTTAAATCTATTCCGTTTACAGCTGTTTTTTCTTTAAACTTTTTAATTAATTTTTTTGTAACAATAGAATCCATATTATTTACTATTTGGCATTATTTTTTCAATTGTACTTTCTAATACATCAGATTTAACTATTGCCATACCTTTCTTTTTATCACACAAAACTACAACTGTATCACCTGGTTTAATATCAAACATATCTCTTGCTTCTTTAGGTATTACTATTTGTCCTTTTTCTCCAACTCTTGCAATACCAACATATTTATTTTTCATAAATGCCTCCTTTAAAGTATAACAAGTTATACTTTTCATACTTATTATATACTTACTTTTATTAAAAGTAAAGGGTTAATATAATAAAAAAGGAATTGTTTTTACAATTCCAATATATTTATAAATACTTAAATAAATATAATCATAAGAGTATCTGCGATTAAATGTGTAGCACCATGTGCAATCACTGCATAACCAATACCATATTTTCTATATAGATATCCAAATGC
>CACZPQ010000004.1 GCA_902783185.1 uncultured Erysipelotrichaceae bacterium | reverse complement strand
TTAATGAATTAATAAAAGATGAAGTATATTATCCTAATATTAATCAGAGAAGTATAACTAGTTTTAGTTCTTTAGAAAAAAAGATAGAATTAGTATTAAAGGAGTTAGGTATAATTGGAAAGTAAACTACATGAAAAAAATGGTAATGTTTTATACATTTTAAATATATTAAAGAAGTATAGTGATGAAGATCATCCTCTTACTGCTGAAGAAATTACTAATATGGTTAGAGATGAATATGATGTGGATAATGATCCTCGTACAATAAGAAGAAATATTAATCTTTTAAAAGAAAAATTTGGTTATGATATCTCCACTAGAAAAGAAAATTATAAAGGATATTATTTGAATAGGGATTATTTTACTGATTTAGATGTTGGAGAGATTAGAACAATTATTGATACTATATCTTTTGCTCCATATATTACAAAAGAAAAATCAAGAAGAATAATAGGTAAATGTATGGATTTATTAAATGACTATGAAGTAGAAAAATTAGATGATTATAAAATAGTATCCGATCATATTAAAACATTAAATGAAGAAGTTATAAATAATATCGAAGATATATACGATGCTATTTATAATAATAAGAAGATAACATTTACTTATAATCATTATGTCCTTGATAGTAATAAGTTAGTTTTTAAGCCAACAAGTAATGAGATTAGAATAATATCTCCTTATAAAATTATTAATTCTATACAGGAATTTTATGTAATTGGTGTAAAAAAAGGTGAGAATAAACTTAAAACTTATCGAATTGATCGAATGACTAATTTAAAAATATTAGACGAAGAAATAAATAATAATATAGATAAAAAAGAAATACAAGAATTTATAGATTCACAAATATCAATGTTTGGAGGAAAACCAATAGATATTTCTATTAAATGTGATAATTCTATGCTTGATAATGTAGTAGAATTACTTGGTAGAAATTTGAATTATAAAATGTATGATGATACACATTTTAAGGTTGATATATCTGTTAATGAAGAAGCATTTATTAATTGGTATTTAAGAAATTTAGGAAGAATTGAAGTATTAAAACCACTTTCATTAAAGGAAAAAATAAATAAAAAGCTAAAGGAGAATATTTATGAATAAGAAAACATTTTGGGAAATTATTGGTTTTGCGGATGTTTTGGAGTTCAGAAAATAAGCAGTTAATGAATCACTAAAATAAGTACAATATGTGTCCAAATATATTGTACTTTTTTATTAAATGTATAATATATATCAATAAAGGAGTATTAATTAAATGAATCAATATGGAGTTAATGTTGGAGATATTTTTTGTATGGAAAGATTTGGATTTTCAGGACATCATGCTCATTTTTTTCAAGTATTATCTTTAAGAGGTAATAAACAAATAGTTATTAGAGAACTTAATTCTAAAGAAGTTAGTTATGGTATGATAATTCCTATTAAAGATAGTTTTAAAGATGATTCATCATATATAAAGGATAATAAAGAAAGTGTTAAATATGTATATAAGAGAGATGAAGAAAGAGTATATCAAGATAGTCCTATATATATAACATTTTCAAAATTCTATAACAAAGGATATTATTCTTTTTCTAAGGATAGAGAACATAGTATATATGAAGAAGCATATCTTTGGAAAGGTAATCCTAAAAGAGATTTATTGGAGTACTTAGATTAAGAACATTTTGTGACCAAGCAAATTGTTCTTCTTTTTTTTATTATTTATAATTATTTTAGAAAGAAGGAAATATTTATGACTAATTTTGAAAGAGTTTTTAAGAAGGGTGAAGAGTTACATCCAATGGTAAACAAAGAGTTTTTTACAATGCCAATTGCAATAGAAATGGAGGGTGCTAATAAGATATTTTTTAATATTGATGATTTTAATCAGTTTATTAAAAAAATAAAAAAAGATCAAAAGTTTAAAGACTATGTAATTGATTATATTAGAAAATATTATAATCAAGAAACTAGAAAACTAATTACATCCAAAGATGGTTATACATGGTTTTTTATCGATTATAAAAAAAGAGAAAACAAACTATATTCTTTAAAGTATGCACAAATGTTAGCTAATTTAAATAGATCATTATTTTTTGAAAACTATACTGATATATTTGGTAATAGAATTGAATTTGAGGTGTATGATGTATAGTTTTGATGAAGATAATGTAATACTAGCATTAAATGGAAATAGATTATCTGATTTTTTAGGTGTTAGTATTAAAGATGAAACAAAACTTACAGATAATTTAGATAATAAAGTAATTAAAGATTTTATTACTAAATATAAAAAGTATTTTACTTCAAATAAAATTGAAGATATTAAAGAATTTTATAATATAACCGGACTTATGCTTACACATGTTTATAAAATTAATAATTCTGAGTGTATTATATATTCAATGAATAATATATTTAGATATAATACAAAAAAAGATATTTATAGAAAAGCAGTATATATTACTCATATATTAGTAGTTACTAATAGACCTGATAATAATGAAGATAGTTATTATAGAAAAGTATTTTGGAAAAATGAAAAAGATTTAGATTTAATTAGGGATATTAATTATACTATTAGTTGTGTAAGCAATAATAAGATAAAAGTAATTGAAGAAAAATATAATAAAGATGCATTTAAAAACTTTGATAAAAAAGATATTAAAGATGTAGAGTTAACATTGTTAAATAATTTATGTGTATTATTAAAAAATAATGATTTGTATTTAGATAATAAATTATATGCAAAAAATGTAGATTGTATATGGCATCAAGATAGTTATAATTCTTATATAATATATAAGGATAATAAAATAGAAAAGTTTTCTAGCCAATTTCCAATATCATATATATATAAGTATAAAAAAGTTGCATATAACAATTATATGCTTGCTACTTTAAAAAATAAAAGATTAGGAATCACACTGCTCGTAGATCAAGTAGATACATCTGTATTAACAACTTTATATAATATTGATGATATTTATAGTACAAAAGAATCACTATATTTAATAATAGGAAATAAAAAGGTAAGAATACCAAGTTGGTATAATACATTAGTAGTTAGTAATATACACTAAACTTATATTTTTTAATCACAAAATATTCACAATTGTTGGGTATATTATTATTGTAAATTTTAAAGGAGGAATTGAAATGAAAAAAATTTACAAAAATATTATATGTATAATAATTATGATTTTAGGAATAGGAACAATTATTGGAACAGTAATAATTGCAAATAATAATCTAACAAACAATAATCAAATGCCAGATATGCCAAATAATAATTCAAATGGTGTTCAAAGACCTTCAATGCCAAATGGTAATTCAAATAATGGTCAAAGGCCATCAATGCCAAATGGAAACTCAAGTAATGAACAAGATTCATCAATGCCTGGGAACATTTCAACTGGTGAACAACCACCTGAAAAACCAAGTGGTGAATCAAATCAAAGTGATGGACAAGAAAGTTCAAATATGAATGAACCACCAAGTATACCAAATAATAATGAAGATATGAATAATTCTAATCAAATGCAAAATAATAATCATTTGATTGCAAAAGATAGTGTTGCTACATTAAGTATTGGCTATATAATTGCTATAATTATTGGTTCGCTATTATTTAGTATTTCGTTATTATATTTGATATTAAGTCATTTAGGTTCTAATAATATATTTATTTCTTTTGATAAGGGATTAATATATGTATTATTAACTATAATTGTTACTGCAACATTATCCTTTGGGACTATTTATTATACAAATAATAATGTATTATTACCATCTACTGCTAATGTAAATAACATCAATAATAATGGATCATCTAATGTTACTAATAAGGGTAAGAAAACAGTTAATTCTAATGAAACATTAAATGATTCTTATACATCTACTGATAGTGATGAAAATGCTATATTAGTTAGTGATGGAGGTAATGCAACAATTGAAAATGCAACAATAGAAAAGTCAGGAGATTCAGCAAACACTGAGTCTGCTGATTTTTATGGGACAAATGCTGGTATTCTTACTACGGCAAATGCTACATCTACAATAAAAAATACTACAATTACTACTAATGGAAAAGGTGCTAATGCTGTATTTGCTACTGGTGAAAATGCTAAAGTATATATTAGTGATTCTACCATAAAAACAACCGGTGAATCATCATCTCGTGGTCTTGATGCAACTTATGGTGGTTATATTGAGGGTACTAAACTAAAAATAACTACACAAGGAGCTTCTTCAGCCACTCTTGCAACTGATAGAGGAGAAGGTACAATAAAGGTAAGTGATTCAACATTAGAAACTAATGGAGCTGGTTCTCCAATTATATATTCAACTGGCGATATATCAATAAGTGATACTAAAGGTACAGCCAATTCTGCACAAATGGTTGTTGTTGAGGGTAAAAATAGTGCTACTGTAACAGATTCTACTCTTTATGCATCAGGAAAAGGAAATAGAAATCAAGATGTGGATCAAGCAGGAGTTATGATATATCAATCTATGTCAGGTGATGCAGCGCAAGGTAAGGGAACATTTACTGCCAAAAATTCAAGTTTAAACATTTTATCTTCATCAAGTTATTATAAAACTGCACCAATGTTTTTTATAACTAATACGACTGCAGAAATTAACTTAGAAAAAACAACTTTAAACTATGGATCTAATATATTACTTTCAGTTAAAGGAACAAGTGAATGGAGTAATTCAGGATCAAATGGTGGAACTGTTACTCTTAATGCTAAAAACCAAACTTTAAATGGTAATATTGAAATTGATAATATATCAACATTAACATTAAATTTAAATAGTAAATCAAAATATGAAGGAACAATTAATGCAGATAATACTGCAAAAAGTATTGTTGTAAATTTAAGTAGTGATTCAAAATGGAAATTAACTGGTGATACATATATTACAGAATTAAATGATGATGATAGTGATTATTCAAATATTGATTTAAATGGATATAAATTATATGTTAATGGTGTATTATTAAAAAAATAAACGAGGGTTACCTCGTTTTTTTAAGTTCATTAAATTGATTCATATAATAGTCATATATAAAATCAAATGAATTTATATAATTTGTATTTGTTGTTAAATCTTTAATAATATCATTTTCAATTGTAAGTTCTGGTTGTTCTAAGTCTTCATTTATATACCAAGTAATACTATATCCTTGTAATGTTTCCATGAGGCCAATTATAAAATGTGTTAATTGTGCAATAGTTTTATAATCATTAACATCAACTAAATTTGAAATAATATTAATTAAATCACTTATATTTAATTCATCATTACTTAATAATCCTGAGTCTAATTCATTAATTTTAAATACTAGATAACTCTTTATTTCTTCACTTACTAAATTCTTTTTCTCATTTTCATTTAATTTATAGTAACCCTTACCTAATAAATTAATATTAATAATATGATTAGCATCCATTAAATCTGGCATTAAATCACCCCATTAAGTATTAATTATTTTATAATATTATAATTAAAATGTAAATATAAAACAATTATGTGTTAAAATTAAAGGGGTGAAGTGTATGTATTTATCTAAATCTAAATATTGTCTTGGAGTACAATGTGAAAAAATACTTTGGTTAGACAAATATAAAAGTGAAGAAAAAGAAGAAACTAAAAATGATGCTGTTTTAGATAATGGAACAGAAGTAGGGATTTATGCACAACAATTATTTGGTGATTATACTGTTGTTGATTTTAATACTAATTTATCTAAAATGATTGATGATACAAAGGAGTATTTAAAACAAGATAATATTATATTATGTGAAGCATCACTATCTTATAATAATAATTTTTGTAGTGTTGATATATTAAAAAAAGATAATGATAGTTATGAAATATATGAAGTTAAATCTTCAACTGAAGTAAAAGATATTTATTTAGATGATGCATCATATCAATATTATGTATTAAAAAATCTTGGTTTAAATGTTAATAAAGTATCAATTATCCACATTAATTCTAATTATGTTAGACATGGTGAAATAGAATTAAATAAACTATTTAATATAGTAGATATAACAGATATTGCTATTAGCAAACAAGAATATATTAAAAATAAAATAGATGAATTAAATGAATATATGAATAATAAAGAAGAAGTAGATAAGGATATTGATTTATATTGTTTTTATCCATATGAATGTCCATTCTTTAAATATTGTTCAAGACATCTACCTAATAATAATGTTTTTAATCTTAGAGGTATGCCTATTAAAAGTAAGATGAAGTATTATCATGATGGTAAATATTCTTATAAAGATTTATTAAATGAAAAGATTAATGAAAAATATAAACAACAAATAGAATTTGAAATGAATGATTTAAAACCTTATATTAATAAAGATAATATAAGAAAAGTATTAAATGATTTATCTGATAAGATATACTTTTTAGATTTTGAAACATATCAAATGGCTATACCACCATATGATAATATAAGACCATATGAACAAATACCATTTCAATATTCACTTCATATATTAAATAATAATAATTTAGAACATAAAGAGTTTTTAAGTGAAGATTCAATAGATCCACGAAGATCTTTAGCTGAGAGATTAGTTAATGATATACCTATTAATTCATGTACAGTTGCATATAATATGAGCTTTGAAAAGATGGTTATTAAAGCTTTAGCTAATATTTATCCTGATTTATCTGAACACTTAATGAATATTTATAATAATATGAAAGATTTAATGATTCCATTTAAAGATAGAGATTATTATGTAAAAGAAATGGAAGGATCTTATTCAATAAAGTATGTTTTGCCAGCATTATTTCCTAATGATCCTAGTTTAGATTATCATAATTTGAATCTAGTTCACAAAGGTGATGAAGCCTCAAATGCTTTTCTTAGTTTAAGTAAACTAGATAAGAAAGAAAAAGAGAAATTAAGATATGCATTACTCAAGTATTGTGAGTTAGATACTTATGCAATGGTTAAAATATATGATAAGTTAAAAGAAGTTACTAACTAGTAACTTTTTTATGTTAAGTTATGTAAAGTTTGTTGTTTTAAATATGTTTAATATGCTAAAATAAAATTTAAAGAAGAATACTATTTGTATTTTAGGGAGGTTTTGTTATTATGAATTATAGTAATTATGATGAAAGAACACCAGATCATCAATATAAGGATCTAATTAAGGAAGTACTTAATAAAGGAACTTGGAGTAAAGGAACTATGGTTGATAAGGATGGAAATGAAGTTAGAACCATAGATTATATGGGTGCAACTCCTCTTCGTTTTAATGTTTTAAAACAAGGTGCACCTATTATTACTGAAAGAAATATTTCATCTTTTTATAAATCTGCAATTGGTGAATTATTTGGTTTTATTAATGGTGCTAGAACACAAGCTGAGTTAGAAGAGTTCGGTTGTAAGTGGTGGAAGGCTTGGTGTACCGAAGCTAAATGTTCAAAAAGAGGATTAGAAACTGGAGATTTAGGACCAGGTTCTTACGGTGCTGCTTTTGCAAACTTTCCAACAGTAGATGGGCAAGGATTTAATCAATTTGAAGAAATTGTTAAACAAATGAAAGAAAGACCAGAGTTAAAAACACACTTAATTTCTCCTTGGATTCCAAATTATACTATTAGAAATATTGATCATCAACAAAAAGTAGTTGTATGTCCATGTCATGGATGGATACATTTTAGAATATTTGATAATAAACTTGATATGTTAATGTGGCAAAGAAGTGGTGATGTATTAATTGGTGTACCTTCAAACTTTGCACAATATACTGCATTATTCTTAGCTATGGCACAAACTTTAGGACTTGAACCAAATGAATATATTCATGAAATATCTGATGCTCATATATTTGAAGATCAACTTCCTTGGGTAGAAGAAATATTATCAAGAGAAGATAGAGCTTTTCCTACTTTAAAATTAGTAAAAAAACATGATAGAATATCTGATTATAGAAGAGAAGATTTTGAACTTGAAGATTATAATGCTCATGAAGCAATAAAGGGAATTCCAGTAGGTATTTAGTTATGAAAGATAATGGAAAGTTAGATAAACTAGCATTAATTAAAGCTAGATCAGAAGATAAAAAAATAGGATTAGTTCAAGGATCATGGGATTTATTTCATTTAGGACATTTAAAATATATTAAAAAGGCTAAAGAATTATGTGATTATTTAATAGTTGCTATGGATAGTGATGAAAAGATAAAAAAAAGAAAAGGAAATGGTAGACCTATTATTCCTGAAGATGAAAGATATAATTTTATTAAATTATTAGAAATAGCAGATGATATTGTTATTAAAGATGCTAATGAAGAAAAATGGGGATTAATAAAGGAAGTTAGACCAGATGTTTTAATTGCAATTAAAGAAAATTATAATGCACTTCAAATAATGAATTTAGAAGAGTATTGTGAAGAAGTTGCTATTTTACCAAGACAATCTGAGAGTTCAACTTCAGATAAAATTAGAAAAATAACTATTGCTGAACAAAGAAATAGAATTGATGATTTAGATAAAAAAGTTGATGAAAAAGTTGAGGAATTTAAAAAAAGAATTGATTTTAATAATAAAATGGATGCCCCTTTACCACAACTTGTTAATTATATGAAAAAATCAACAGATTGGATAACACCTGTTTCAGCAGCTTGTTATTATAATAGTGAATGGCATTTTGGTGCAAATCAATCCAATTTTAATATTCCAAAAAGTGATGTAGAAAATAGAACAGAACTATATTATGCAACTGTTGAACATGCTGAGATAAATTTACTAAAGAATTTGGAAAATGTTGAAAAACTAGATAGTCCTATTTATACAACATTGTTTCCATGTGATAAATGTATGAAAGTATTAATTGATAAGGGTGTTAAAAAAGTTTATTACTTAGAAGATCATCCAAATAGAAATTGGTCAAAGAGATCTCATGCACTAGCAGATGAAAAAGGAATAGAAACAATTTGTTTGCTTAATAAAAAAGAGGAAACAGAAATTCAAGAAAATATTGATTATCATGGATTTAAATATATTTATCCACCAAATGCAAGAAAACAAGAACAATTAGATATTATGATGGATATGGAAAATAATGATAGAGATCCACTTGATCCAAATTATATTGAACAAGAAATATTGTTTACAACTGATTATTGGTATATTTCAAAGAATAGATTTCCACATCAAGATACTGGAGAACAATATTTAATAGTTGCTAAAGAACCAGTATATGATATACATGATATGAGTGAAAAAATGTGGATAGAGTTAAAGAGTATTTGGATTACTTTAACTGAAAAATATAATATACCAGGTGGTGCTTTATGCTTTAGATTTGGAAATCAAGAACTATCTGGTGCATCTTTAAAAAGATTACATGCCCATCTTGTTATGCCAACTGATGATAAAGTTAGATTTCCAATTGGAGGACATAAAACTCTTAAAAAAGGTTTACATTTAAATAAAGAAAACTAAAAATTGGTTTTCTTTTTAGTTTTTTTATATTATAATATTTATAGAAAGTAGGGATATTGGTGAAGGACACTAGTAAATTACTTCCTATTGGAAGTGTTGTATTATTAAATGAGGGAACAAAAAAAATAATGGTTACTGGTTTTTATTCAGTAGCGGCAAATGATGAAAATAAAGTTTATGATTATTGTGGATGTTTATTTCCTGAGGGTGTTATTTCTTCTGAACAAAACTTATTATTTAATCACAATCAAATTGCTAAAGTTTGTTATATGGGATTTAAGAGTGATGAGGAAATTGAATTTAAAACAAAACTGGGTGAAATTATAAACAAGGAAAATGAAACCAAACAAGAAGCTTGATTTATATCAAGTTTTTTAATGTATTAAAAAGTTCATAATAGTTAATAATATAAGTAAGGAGGAATTATAATGACACAAAAGGAATTACTTTATATTGAAGATGCCATTTGTCATGAACAAAATGTAATTGCATATTTAAATGATGCACTTAATGGTATCAAAGATGAAGAACTAATATCTTATATTAATGGTGTAATAAAAAAACATGAAAGTACTAAGAAAAGATTAATGAAAAAATTGGAGGATAATTGCTAATGACAGATCAACAAATAATGGATAATTATTTATTATTATTAAAGAGTTGTGTAGAAGTTTATGTTCATGGAACATTAGAAAGTTCTAATAAAGATATTAGGGATTTATTAAAAAGTGGTTTAGATGATACAATGATGCTTCAAGCAGAGACTTATGATGAAATGACAAAATGTGGATGGTATAAGGTAAATAATGTTAAAGAAGCTGATATATCTAAAACTTTAAATAAAGTACAATCTAATTAAGATATCAATTGATATCTTTTTTAATTTGTTATATAATTTTTTAACGGGAGTTATTAATTATGGAAAAATATCAAGAAGTCGAAAGAAGTATTATTACTAAATTTAGAAAAGAAATTTATTCTAAGTTTACTAAAGCAGTTAAAGATTATAAACTTATTCAAGAAAATGATAAAATTATGGTATGCATAAGTGGTGGAAAAGATTCTTTTTTACTAGCTAAGTGCATCGAAGAATTACAACGTCATGGAAAAGTTAATTTTGATGCTATATACGTATCTATGAATCCAGGATATTCCAAAGAAAACTTAGATATGATAAAGAAAAATGCTAAAGATTTAAATATTGATATTGATATATTTGAAAGTGATGTATTTGATGTGTCTAATAAGTTAGGAAATGATAAACCTTGTTATTTATGTGCAAGAATGAGAAGAGGATTTTTGTATGACTATGCAAAGAAAAATGGTTGTAATAAAATTGCACTAGGGCATCACTTTGATGATGTAATAGAAACAACTTTAATATCTATGTTTTATGCTGGTGAATTAAAAACAATGTTACCTAAACTTCATAGTACTAATTTTGAAGGAATGGAATTAATTAGACCATTATATTTAGTTAAGGAAGTTGATATTATTTCATGGATGAAGTATAATAAATTAACATTCTTAAATTGTGCATGTAAGTTTACTGAAAATAATAAATTTGAAAACAATAGTAAAAGAAAAGAAGTAAAAGAATTGATTAACAATTTAAGAAAAATAGATAGTAATATAGATCAAAATATATTTAATTCATTAGATAATATTAATTTAAATTGTGTATTAGGTACAAAAATAGATGGAAACTATAAAAGTTTCTTAGATGATTATGATGAAGGGAGATAATAATTAGTGAATTATGGAAATTGTGCAGTATGCGGAAAAATGACTGCATATAATGGAGTAAGAATTTGTTCCAATTGTAAGGAAGAACAATTTTTAAGAATTAAAGAATATCTAAATGAAAATGGTAAAACAAATATAAGGATAATAAGTAGTGATTTAGGATTGCCTAAGAAATTGCTATTTGAATATGTTGTTGATGGAAGATTAGATGCTCTTGATATAGGTAAAGAAGATTTTGATAAAGCTTTAGAGGATGATAGAAGGAGTAGATTATCTAATATGTTAGATAATAGTGTACCACAAAATAATAATAAACCAAAAAAGGAAATTGATAGAGAATCTCCTAAAATGAGATTTTTGGGTCGTTAATAAACTTATGCTTATTACATAAGTTTTTTATTTGCTTTTTAAATTATTATATGTTATTATATTTGGCATACCAAAAAGAGGGGTTTTATGATGAAAAAAGAAAAAATTGAATTATCAAACATAATTGGATATGACGTATCTATTCTAAGATTTCAATGTTTTAATCCTATGTGGGAAACATTATATTATGATTATTTAGAAAATAAAAATATAGAATTGCAATATCATAAAAAGAATTTAATGGATTATCTTAGTGCACAACAAAATTCTTTATTAAATATAGAAACAAATAAAGAATATTTTAAAAGGGTAAATAAAAAGAATAAACTAAACTTTATTAAAAAATGTTTATATAAAGGAATTGCTCCTGTTGCTATTGTAGCAAGTTTAATAGCAATTGATGATTATGAAATACACGGAATAACAAATGCATATAATTCATATGAAATTATTCGTGATTTCACAAATGATTATAATGAAGATGGTATTAATGAAATAAGTACTGAAACATTAGATTCTATAGATAATTATCATAAACCAACTGATGATAAATTCTATGCTATTACCAATCCATTATATAATTTATTAGATGAAACTAAAATATCAGATAATATATCTTTTATGATAGCAATGAATGCATTAAATAAAGATATGATAGAAATTGAAGGGGTTAAATATTCGAGTACTGGTTATATTACTGATATTCATTATGTATATAATCATAAAAGATATGTTGTAAGTACATCAAGAAAATTTAAAACATTTGAACAAGTAAAAAAATATCTTGAGGAATTATATGGTGAAGAAATTGTTAGTAATTATATAATAACTGGTTATAATGAAGGACCTGCTAAGACACTAGATGAGATTCCAGTATTTATTAAAAACCAAAAAAATGGTAAAGTAAGACTTGAACAATCTAATAATAATACTACAAAAGTATTAAAAAGAGTATTAGATTTAAAATAGAAAAACTAGTCAATTAAATGACTAGTTTTTATTTTTAATGGAGCGGATGATGGGAGCCGAACCCACGTTATCAGCTTGGAAGGCTGAAGTTCTACCGTTGAACTACATCCGCATTTGTTAATTACATGATTTATTATAGCATAATTTTATAAAAATACAAACATTTTTATTATAATTTTTTTAAAAAACTTGTGTAAAGTTTAACAAATAAAATAAAACATTTTGTCGAAGTTATTTCAATTAATGTAAATATTATCTATATTATTCATGAGAGGAAGAGATAATATGGATGATTTATTGATTAAAGATTTTGAACCCCTGATTAAGTCTATTTCCAGTAAGTTTTATGGAATAGACAAAGAGGACTTAATGCAAGCAGGAAAAGTAGGACTAATAAATGCATATAACCATTATAATAATGATAGTAATACAAAGTTCTCAACTTATGCTTATACTTATATATATGGTGAAATGTATAATTTATTATTAAATGATAAAGCGATTAAAACTAATAAAGATATAATAAAACTAGTTAAATTAATTGATAAAACTAAGAATTATTTGGAACAAAAGTATGAAAGAGAAATATCACTAGATGAAATAGCTAAGTATTTAGAAATGGATGTTACTTTATTAGAAAATGCTTTATTAACTACAAATACTATACTAAGTTTAGATAAAGAAAATGAAGAAAATGATAATCTATATAATATGTATAAATATGATGATAATAATGATACATTATTAGATATTAAAGATAGTATTAATAACTTAGATGAATGTGAACAAGACATTATTAAATGTAGATACTTTAATGACTTAACTCAAAGTGAAACCGCTAAAATTTTAGGTTTGTCGCAAGTAAAAGTATCTAGATATGAACAAAAATCATTAAAAAAATTAAAAAAAATAATGATGTATGAATAAAATGTTAATAAAACCTTCATAATAATTATGGAGGTTTTTATATGAATAAAGCTGATTATAAAAAGATGATTAAAAAGTATACTCCTAAGGAAGATGTATTAAAAAATGCACTAATGGCATTTGTATCGGGTGGAGTGGTTGGAGTTATTAGTACCATAATATATGTAATATTTTTAAGATTTGAATTTGATGTAACCAGTGCTACATCTTATACCTTAGTTATATTAATACTATTATCTTCATTATTAACAGGTATAGGATGTTTTGATAAGTTGGTAGAAAAATTCAAGTGCGGAATTATTATACCAATAACTGGATTTGCTCATTCAATAACATCTAGTGCAATTGATAGTAAAAAAGATGGGATGATTACTGGAATTGGCGCTAGTACATTTAAACTTGCTGGTAGTGTATTACTTTATGGAATAGTGTCTGCGTTTATACTAGCAATAATAAAGGTGGTATTTTATGGCTAGTATGAAATTTAATAAAGTATATTTAGATTCATCTTATTCTGTGGTATCAAAACTTGAAGCAAATGGTAATATAAAAAACTATGATTATGTTATAGATGATTATTATTTTGGACTTAAAACATTTGAGGGTGCAGAAATAAAAATGCAAAGAATTGTAATAGATTATTTATTAACAAAGAATAAAAATATGGATTTAATAGTAGGTGGGGATTTATCAAATCAACTTGCTATTACATCTTATATGGCATCAAAATATGATATATCATATTTAGGATCATATAGTGCTTGTGCAACATTTAATTCTTCCATTATTACACTTGCATCTTTGATTGAAGCTAATAAAATTAAAAATGGAATTGCTATTACGTCATCTCACAATAAGGTTGCAGAAAGACAGTTTAGATATCCAATTGAATATGGTGCACCAAAAGCAAAAAGATCAACATATACAGCAACAGGATCTTGTGGTGTTATTGTAACAAAGAATAATACTAATATAAAAATTGAATCAGCAACTATTGGTAAGTCTATTGAAATGGGTATTAAAGATTCAATGCACATGGGTGCAGTTATGGCTCCAGCAGCTGCAAATACTTTAAGTGAACACTTAAATGATTTAAAAAGAGATATTTCATATTATGATTTAGTATTAACTGGTGATTTAGGAATATATGGTTCAAAAATTTTAAAAGAGTTATTATCCAAAGATTATAATATAAAACTTAAAAATCATATTGATGCTGGTTCAATTCTTTATAAAAAAGAACAAGAACTATATGCTGGATCATCAGGACCAGTAAGTTTACCATTAGTTTTATTTAATAAAATATTAAAAGAAAAGAAATATAAAAAGATATTAGTTTTAGCAACCGGCTCACTTCATTCACAAATGTTTGTTAATCAACATAAACCAATTCCTGCTATTTGTCATGCCATTAGTTTGGAGGTATTATAATGATTTATATAAATGCGTTTATTTTGGTAGGTTTAATATCAATGATTGGTCAATTAATTTTAGATAATACAAAATTAACTCCAGGACATATTACGTCTTTATTTGTTTGTGCGGGTGCAATACTATCTTTTTTTGGAATATATGAACATTTGATTAATTTTTCAAAAATAGGTTCTTCTATTCCTATTACTTCATTTGGCAATCTCCTTTATTTAGCAGCATATGAGGGATTTAAAACAAAGGGAATTATAGGATTATTTTCTAATATGTTAGTTACAACGAGTGCTGGTATTTCTTCTTCTGTTATATTTGGATTTTTAGTATCTATATTTTTTAAATCAAAAGACTAGAAATAGTCTTATTTTCTTGGTATAATATTTTAGAAAAGAATAGAGGCGACTAGTATGGAAGATAATAAAAATACATCTGAGTTTGAAAAGTTAGTGAAAGAAGCTACTGGTGAAATACCTGTGGTTAATAATGAAGAAGTAAAAGAAGATAGTAATCAAATTAATCAAGAAGTTAGTATTAAAAATAAAACTCAAGATGTAGTAAAACCTGAAGAAAAGACTATTCCTGTGATTGAGGAAGCAAAAACTATTGAAATGCCTCAAACAAAGGATAATAATAAATCTTCAATACCTGCTAATGTGAATACTAATACATCAGATTCTCAAATCATTGGAACTATTAAACCTGATAAACAAAAAAGTCCAATAGCTATGTTAGTATTATTTGGTGCATTAATACTTTTTATTGTTTTTATGCCAACAGCTATATCATTATTTAATAAATATTTTGGTACAAACTTAAATGTTGATAGTTTAAATAATGTTCAAAGAAAAACAGATGATACAACAACTAAAACAAATAATAATAATGACAATAATCAAAAACAAGAAATAAAAATGTATGATTTAAAAGAAGATACTGTTATTCAAATTGATAAAATTGATATTGGTGGGTTTAAAAAAAATAATATAAATGGATATAATATTTCATTTTATATTAAAAATAATGGTTCTGTACTATATAAGTTTGATAAGAAAGTATATTTAGAATATTATGATAATTCTAATACTTTTGTAGGAAGATCTTATTTAGAAAGTGTAAAAGAGATTACTGGTGGTATATCTAATAATTATAATACTGAGATAACAGAGAGTATATTTAGTAATGCTACTAAGATTGAAGTTGTACAAAGAACGGATGATGATTATCCAAATGTTAATTTAACAAATAATCTACTTACTTGTACAAATCAAACTGATAATATTGTTTATACATTTGATTCATCTTCAAAACTAATAAATATTAAAGATATGTATACTTATGTTAAAGATGATGATTTAATGAAGTATAATAATGATTTGATAACAAATAAGACTAAAGTATCTAATCTTGATAAAATAGATGGTGTATCATCCGTTTTAACTGAAACAGATGAAGGATTTATAGCTACAACAGTTATAGATTATCAATATGCTGATTATTCTAGATTGCCATCTAATTCAAATTATTATGCTAAAGATACTTACGCAAAAACTATAAGTTTTGAAATGAATGCAAAGGGGTATACTTGTAGATAAGGAAGTGCAAAATGGATTATACTTTTACAATAAATGATTTTGAAGGTCCACTTGATCTTCTTCTTTCATTGGTTAGACAATCAAAAATGGATATCTATGAAATACCAATTAAAACATTAATTGATGAATATATAGAATTTATTAATTCTCAAAAAGAATTAAATATAGATATTGCTTCAGAATATTTAGTAATGGCTTCAGAATTGCTTCATTTAAAATCAAGGATGTTAATAAACAAAGAGATGGATAGTGTTGAATCCGAAGAATTTGAAATTAATACTGAAGATGATTTAAGAAATAAATTGATTGAATATGAAAAAATAAAAAATATAGCTGATGCATTTAAAGATTTAGAAGAAAAAAGAAGTGAAATTCATGAAAAATCACCTGAAAATTATTTAAATTTTGCAGATGAAATAAAGTATGATCATAATGTATCTACAGTAGATGAATTATATAAAGCAATTTTAGAATTTCAAAAAAGATTTAAATATACAAAACCACTTAATACTAGAATTACTACAAAGGAATTAAGTGTAGATGATCGTATAAAAGATATTAGAACTATATTAAATAAGAAAAAAAGAGTTAACTTTTTAGATCTTTTTGAGGAAGTATCAAAAGAATATATAATAGTAACTTTTTTATCTGTATTAGATATGAGTAAATCTAATGAAATTAATATAATTCAAGAAGATAATTTTAAACCAATAATAATAGAAAAAAGGTGAATGTTGTGAACAAGTTAGGAGTTTTGGAAGGTCTTTTGTTTGTAGTTGGTGATGAAGGGTTAACATTAAATCAAATATGTGATTCTTTAGAAGTTAATGAAGAAGAAGCAAAAGAATTATTATTAAATTTAAAACAAGGTTATGAAAGTGATGAAAGAGGAATTAGAGTATCATTTTTAGGCAATGCATTTAAACTTACTACTAAAAGTGAACACAAAAGTTTTTATCAAAAATTATTACTTAATGAAGAAACTAATACTTTATCTGATGCAGCAATGGAAACAGTAGCAATTATTGCTTATCATCAACCTATAACAAGAGCTGAAATTGATAATTTAAGAGGAGTATCTACTTCAAATATTATTAGAAAGTTAGTTGCTAAAGGATTAGTTAAAGAAGTTGGTAAATCAACCCTTCCAGGAAGACCAAATATGTATGGTACAACTCATGAATTTTTAGATTATTTTGGTATTTCTTCTTTGGAGGAATTACCGACACTTCCTGAAGACGAAGAACAAAAAGAAGAAGAATTATTTACATCTATATATAAAGAAGAAATAAATAATTAAGTATTGTGTTTTAGATATTAATAAAATATAATTAAAATTGTAGAAAGGTATGATATTATGAATAAATTAAAAATTTCAAGTGAATTAGCATCATTAATATTGCTTGGATGCTTATTTGCTGGATGGGAAGCTATGTTAATTGTTACTGTTTTAATGTTAATCTTTTGTGAAATAAAAGATATTAAGAAAGTTATGACTAGAATATTAACATTTTATGTTGGATTAGCATTATTTACAATGTTATGGGGATTGATTGTTGATGGATATGGGACATTATATACATCAATTCAAGGAATAGAAGGAACTATTAATTCATATTTAACTAATCCAATAAATATGAATGCGGCATATAAATATTTCTTTACACCATTAAAAACAATAATTGGAGTATTAGATATTATTGTTAAATATGTAATTATTTTAGTTAAATTCTTATTTATAATAGCTGTATTAACTAATAAAAAAGAAAAGAAAAATTTCTTAAATAAATGGATTAATAAGTATGTAAATATGGTACTAAATTATATTAATGGTATTAATGTATCTGTAGATTAATAATGATATAAAAAATATCATTATTTTTTTATTAAATTTAGTGTAAAGTATTTAATTTATGCTTGATTTATGTTAAAATATTTATTAATAGGATAGGTAGGACAATTGTATGAAAAAACTTAGTAAGAAGTATTTATTACTAGTATCACTAACTATAATATTAATGATTTCATTAATAAGTTTTTTCATTGGTAATAAGGAAGATATATTAAACATTAATAGAGTTAAAAGAATTGAAGGATTATCAAGTGTAACTAAGTTTGTTAATGATCAATATGGTACAAATAATGTTTCATTTATTTTAAGAAACATTGAAGATATTACAAATGAAACAATGACTGGTACTAGAATAAAAATTACTTCTTCAGCTAATTTAAAATTACAAAATCCAAGTACTAATAATTATTATGAAAGCAATACTGTAGATGTATCTGAAGATGGATTGATAATAGCATTAGAAAACATTGAAAAAGGACAAACATATAATGTTGAAATTGAAAACTTATCTAGAGTTAGTGGTTATGAAGAGGCATTTAAAAAAATAAAAATAGAAATAGATTATAATAATGAAAATGATTTAACAGGTAGAATTAAAGAATTAAAAAAAGAAGTAGATGGAACAATAACTAATGTTGAAATAAATGATGATAATAATGTAATATTTTTATTTACAAATGAAGATAATAAAATAGAATTTTTAAATAATCCTGATGTTGAAATAGTATATACTTATTCTGTAGGTAGACAATTAAGTAATGAAGAATTAGAAAATGCTGTATGGGAAACATACAAACAAAATGTATATTTACAAATAGAAAAGAATGGATATTTATATTCAAAATCAAAATATAAAAATAATACATATTCAAAACCAAGTTTTATTAAAGTAGATAACATTGATAAGTTAGATCCTAAGTACATAAACTATAATAAAACAGGAAGTGAAGAAAAGTATACTTTAAAATTTAATATAGTTGATGAAGATGAAAATGAAGAATATGGAAAATCAGGAATAGATTCATATTATTTTTCTGATGTTCCAACAATTCCTGAAACATTAATTAGTGCAGATGATAATGCATTAATAGAAAAAACAGTTGAGTGTGGAACATCATATTATTTAACAATAAAAGATAAAGCTGGAAATAAAAAACAATATGAGTTTGAAGATACAATTACTTGTCCAGAAGATCATGATCCAAAAGTATTAATACTATCTGCACCAAATGATGAATTAATTGGAACTTCATATGAAGATTTAACATCATTAATAGATGTTTTAAATAATTACAATGTTAATGCAGAATCTGGTGAAGTTGTTGTTCAAATTGAAAAAAACATTGTTGATGAATCAGTTGAAATAAATGATAAAAATATAAAAATAGATTTAAATGGTTATAGTATTACTTCAAGAACTAATAATAAAACATTTGATGTAAAAAGTGGTTCGATATTAAAGATAGTTGATAATAAATATGATATTAAAGAATTCTTTTATTATACATCTGATGGTATATATATACCTGAAGTGGTTAGTGACTATGAATATAAAGGCTATGTAGAAGAATATAATGTTGAATCTACTGGTCTATACAAACTTGAAACATGGGGAGCACAGGGTGGTTATGCAATTAGTAGTTCTAAAGCCTATGGTGGATATGGTGGATACTCTGTTGGCTTTGCAAGTTTAGAAGAAAATGATACTTTATCTGTAGTTGTTGGAGGTCAAGGAGAAAGTATTGATAGTGCTGGTTCTCAAGTTTTAAATGGCGGTTATAATGGTGGTGGAGCTTCTCAAAATAATAGTTCATATACATGGGGTGCTGGTGGAGGAGCTACACATATTGCTAAAAAGGATGATTCTTATACAACTTTGGCAAGTTATGGAAATAGTGAAACTGCAACTCAATATGTTTATATTGTTTCTGGTGCCGGTGGTGGAGGTGGATACTATTCTTCCTCAAGTAACACATATTCAAATCCAGGAGGATCTGGTGGTGGATATCTTGCAAATTCAGGAAACGGAAGTAATCCAGGAAATGGTGGTTCACAAACCGCAGGTGGTGCAGGAACATATGCAAGTATAATTTCAGGTTCGTTTGGTACTGGTGGAGGACGTACTAATAATACTGCTGCTGGTGGTGGAGCTGGATGGTACGGTGGTGGAACTGCTTATTATAATGGCTCTAGTGCTGGTGGAGGATCAGGTTATATAAATGTAGAAAAACTAGAAGATGCACATATGTACTGTTTTAATTGTCAAACATCAAATGCACTAAGCACTTATACAAAATCTGGTGGTGAAAAATCATGCCATAGTAATACTGCATCAAAAGATTGTTCAAAAGAAGGTAATGGTTATGCAAAAATAACTAAAATGAAGTTTATTGAAAGGAATTATAATTATTCCAATTTTTCTCATGGATCTGGAAATGGTTCAGTAAAAAATACAACTGATACTGCCATTAATGTTGAAGAAAATGGTGTAATGCAAATAGGTGAAGATAATTCACCAGATAGAGCACACATTGAATTTCCTGATCATGACACACCAAATATATATGGTAAAAACTTTGGTATTAAAAATAATGGAACACTAAATTATTATGATGGAGTAATTGCAGGAAAGACTGCTGTTGACGGTAATATTAATGATGCTCCACCATTATATGATCCTAGCGTTGTTAAACAAAGTGATGATACATATAAAATGACTTTAGATAAAGTTAGTAATGTTGAAGCATTAATAGGAAAAACTAGGTATAGTTTATTAGAAGATGCTATAGATGCTGCTAATAATAGAAAAGGTACTCCTGAAGATCAAATAACTATTGATATAGAAACTGATTTAATTAAAGATCATGCTATAGAAATAAGTAATACCAAAAATATCATTCTTAATTTAAATGGTTATGATTGGACTACAACAGAAACTGATTATGTAATTAAAAACTATGGAAAACTTGTTATCGATGATCCGAATGATGGAGACAATATTGGTAAAGTATCTAGTGGTCAAGGAAGTGTTATTTACAATGCCTATGGTTCAGAAATAACTATAAACAATGGTGATTTTGAAATAGATAGTGGTAATTATACATTAATATATAATGATGTCAATTCTAAACTAACAATTAATGGGGGAAATTTTAGAAAATACAATTCATTTTATATTTCAGCAAATCCATTATTAAAAAATAATGGTGGAATTGTAAATATAAACGGAGGAAAATTTTATGCAAGCTGTGGTGGAGAATATGCATTTAATATTTTAGATAATAATGATGCTATCTACGAAACTGACTTAACAGATTTAAAGAATTATATTGTATCTGAAAATCAATCTAGTTCAACATATAATTTTGAAGAAAATTCAATGGGATATATAGTTAATAATAATCAAGGTGTAAAAAATACTATTTCATCTATGTATTATGAAATAGATTTAACTGAATATCCTAATTATCAAAAATTTCAAATTGAGCTAGATGCATCTATATCTAGTGAATTAAATGGTGATTATGCTTCAGCACATGTTACTACATCTTCAACTAAACCAAATTATTATGATTCCAATAAAAGGTTTATGTATATTTCTGGGGAAACAGAATTTCAAAAATATACTTTTGATATGGATGGTGGAAATAAATATTATCTACATATTCAATATTATAAAAATAATAATAATATAGATTTTGGTGATGATACTCTTTATTTAAGAAGTATTAAATTAAGAAAATATGATGACTATAAAGGTATTTTAAATATTAATGATTACAGTGAAAATGTAAGTAAGGATAGGTATGCTACAGCACGTACAATTTTAAATAGTAGTCATTATGACGGAGTAATTATAAACGGAGGTAATATTTCTTGGAATATTTTTAATAGATATGATGGAATATTAACTATAAATGATGGAATTTTTAAAGGTAATATTAGAAATGATTATGGTACTATAAATGCAAATGGAGGAACATTTGATGGTACTATTTCTAATGAAAGAGATAGTAGACGAGGAACTATTAATATTACAGGTGGTTATTACAACTATATTTATGGTGAAAATGGTAATATTATCATAAATGAAAGAGAACCAGGAGTTTTGACTGCAAAGAACATTAGGGCTTATAATTATTATAAATATAATCCAATTATAACCATAAATGGTGGGACTTATACTGGAGAAATAGAGAATAATTATAAACTAAGTATAAGTAATGCTTTTGTTGAAGGAAGTATTAATAGTAATACTGATAATGAGACAATTGTTGATAATATAACAATAAATAGGAATAATACCAATTCATACAACAGATTTATGTATCAAAAAGGTACAGGAAGATTAGTGATTAAAAATTCTAAAATTAGTTATTATTTTGATCAAAAAGATTATACTGTAAGTACAACAACTGCAATAGAAAAGACAGGTACGGGTGTCGTAGATATTTATGATACTGATTTTGATATGCAAATAAATGATACATATAACAGCACAAGATCAACTTCTTATGTTGGAATATATGCTATTTATAGTAATGCAGCTGGTAATATAAACTTAATAAATACAAATATTAAAACATTTGTAAATACTAATAACAATATTAAAGTATATGGAATTTATAATTTAGGTAGTGGTGATATTACTTTTGGTGAAAAAGATGGTGATTATCTTACAGATGAGTATGGAATAGAATCAACTTCTATTGCAATGTATAGTCCTCAATCCAATGTAAAATTATATGATGGTTATTTTTTTGGAAAAACTGCAATTACTGGCTTAATAAATGATGTTGAAGATAATTATTCAATAGTCAAAGAAAACATAGATGACAAAGAAAAAATATATCTATCTAATGATTTATCTAATAAAACAGTAGAATGGGTTGAGGAAGGTATTCAATATAGAACACTGGGTGAAGCATTAGCATCTATACAAAATAATGAAGCAACATTAAAAGTATTAAATGAATTATATGTAACTGAATCAGAAGATAGAGTTATTGATGAAAATCAAACAATAACATTAGATTTAAATGGAAAATTATTACATATAGGTTCAGAAATTACTAATAATGGAACATTAAATATTATTGATAATTCTAGTGACGTAGCTAGAATTGAAACTAAAAAGATAATTAATAATGGAAATATGAATATACAATCTGGTGATTGGATATTTAATATTAATAACTATGTAGGATTAAATAATTATGGTGAATTATCTATAACTAATTCAATAATTGAATCTACTTATATTAATACTAATGAAAGTATATTAAGTAATTATGGTACATTAAATGTAGGTGAAAATACAAAATTAACAACAAATACATATTCAAATATACATGCAGTATATAATCATGAAGATGCAATATTTAATATGAATGATGGTGAAATAGTAACAAATGGACAAGGAACAGGACTTGCTATTTATAATGTAGGTGGAACAACAAATATAAATGGTGGTAATATTCATTCAAATTATTCTGCAAGAAATACCCATTATTTAATATATAATACAAGCATATTTACTGGAGAATTCTATCGTAGTGATGGTACTTTAGAAAATGTACAAAATGGAATAATAAATTTATTTTCATATTCACGTTATTTAGTTGTCGATTTAAGTGAATATAATACAACTGATGATATCAAAGTTGAAATAGATTATTTAGATAAATTAGCCGATGGTGATTATAATAGAGTATCATTAAGTATTAAAGAAACTTCCTCTTTTGAAACAGATGAATTATTTGATAAAACATATGAAGAAAAGGATGATAATGCCTATGGTAAAGTATATAGATATAGTAAAACAGTAAAAGGCGGTTATAAATATTATTTATATGAAACAACATATAATAATTCATATTCTATACCAAAAACAGTTGGATTAAGATACTATATTAATGATTCAAGTGAACCAACAAGAGAATACTTTAAAAGAGGATTATTA
>CACZPQ010000003.1 GCA_902783185.1 uncultured Erysipelotrichaceae bacterium | reverse complement strand
TTCTAAATTATCGCTATCGTATTGGAATAATTTATTTTTAATTTCCTTGATACTTGCTTCAATTTCTTCTTTTGATAAGAAAATATTGCTATAAGTTTTAAAATCATCACCTAATTGTTCTTGTAATTCTTTAAAGTATTCTGCATTAGTTCTATCGAACTCTTCTCTAATATCAGCAAAATCTACTACATAACCATATTTAAAGTTTCTATATGGTCTATTTACTCTAGTTAATGTTTGTAATAAGTTATGTGCTCTTATAACTCTTCCTAAATAAATCTTTTTTAATCTAGGAGCATCAAAACCAGTTAATAACATATTTTGAACAACTAAAATATCAATTTTACCTTTTTTAAAATCAGTTATCTCATTTGCTCTGGTTGTTTTATCATCTTCATTATGAAGAATTAAAGCTTTACTTACATCGTAATTGTCCAAGTCTTTAAATACATTTCTAGCTTGTGCTTGTGAATCACATACTATCATTCCACCAATAGATTCATCATCATAAGCAATTCTTGATTTCTTAAAATCATCAACAATATATTTAGTTAATGCTTTTGTATATTTTGGATTAGCAAATATTTCATCATCATTTGCTTTTACTTCTTTTTTAATTTCATCTAATGTTTGCTGTAATTGAGTTTTGTAAGTTGTTTCTATTCCTTCTCTTATTAATTTTAAAGTATAACCATCTGCGATAGATTTATTGTAATAATATTTATGAATATAATCACCGAATATATCTTTTGTTTTAAAGTTTTCTCCAATTAACGGAGTACCAGTTAATGCTACAATTACAGCATCTCTATCTGATGAAAGTAAATTAGATAAGAATGAACCTCTAGGATTATAACTTCTATGTGCTTCATCTAAGAAATAGATTCTTTGAACTTTAACATTATAATCAGATTCTTTAACAAAAGATTCATCAGAAAATTTTTGAATATTAACTACATTAACACACAAATTTCCTGTTGAAGAAGTTGCTTCAGAACTAGCAATATTCTTTTTAAATTCATCTCTTGAATTTACCTTTACTACTTCAAGGCCTCTTGCTTGAAATTCATCTGAAGCTTGTTTCAATAAATCTAACCTATCCACTATAAAATAAAATTTTGCAATTTTATTCTTCTTTTGGAAATAATCAGTTAAATACTTAACATTATAATAAGCTAATGCTGTTTTACCAGATCCTTGTGTATGCCAGATAATTCCCCTTCTAATATTTTCATTTAATTTATTTTCAATTGCTAAAGTTGCAAATAATTGTTGGTATCTCATAATATGTTTTTGGATATATGTGATACCAGAATCATCTGTTTTTTCTACATAAGCAATTCCATACTTTAATATTTTTAATATTCTAGATTTATGAAATAAAGAAGTCATTAATCTATTTGTTGGAGTTGTAGATTTTAAATTTGTTGCATATTCAGGTGTCCCTTTAATTGAAACATAGTTATTATCTTTCAATATTTCGTTTTCCGCATCATAATTTAAATCTTCTAATTTACTATATATTGATGTATCTTCTTCTCTAAAACAATTAAAGAAAACACTAGTATAACTTGGAGTACCATAAAATGCACCTTCAATTGGAACAACTGAATCTTCATTATATTCTTGATTATTTGAAAAAACTAATATTTGAGTTAAATTAACAAATTTAATAAATTTTTTGTTTTTAAATCTATCATTTATTCTTTTTCTTTCAGCTAATATACCTTCTCTATTATTTGGTTTTTTTACCTCAATAAAGCTTAATGGCATACCATTAATTAATATAATTACATCTGGTCTAAATTCATCTTCTCCATTTTGATAAGTTAATTCAGTTACAACATTATATGTATTATTATTCTCATTTTCAAAATCAATTAGTTTTATTCCTTTATATCCATTAAGTAATATTTTAAAAAAAGATCTTCCTAAATCATCATTACTTAAAACAATACATAGCTCATCAATAATGTTATCTATTTCGTTATTTGTTAATTCCAAATTATTAATTTTATTTAAACTGTTTTTAAAAATAGTTTTAAAAATATTAGTTCTTGGTTCTATTTGTTCTTTATTGCATTTTAAAGATAAATATTTATAACCGAGCCTTGTAGCATGTACTAAAGCTGGTATTTTTACTCTTGTATTTTCACTAAATTCCATACTACTCACCACCTATTATTTTTTTTAAAGAAACATTATCTTTATTTTTCCATTCAGTATAACCATTTGCATTTCTACCTAAAATAGCAATTGC
>CACZPQ010000002.1 GCA_902783185.1 uncultured Erysipelotrichaceae bacterium | reverse complement strand
TTTTGTTTTAGTTTTATTTGTCTTAATGCTTTATCTTTATTAAATACTTTCATATATACCATTCCTAGTATAATGATAGCATATTTTGCCTCTCCCTAGCAAGGCAAAAATTAAAAAGAGATTTCTCTCTTTTAATAAAAAATTACACTACTTAGTATTATAGCAAGTAATATATATAATATTATTATTATAAATGAATTATTATTTTTCATAATTATTCACCTCACTTAAATATAAGCTCCAACTATGATTATTAATAAAATGAATAAGACTAATATAATAGCTGGACCAAAACTTGTATTTGAGCATCCGCATCCGTTGTTCATAGACTATACCTCCTTTATTTGTCTTCTCACTATTATTGTATGGTTAATTTTAAAAATATGTGAAAATAAAAGTGTCATATTTATGTAAATAAACTATTAGATTTGGATTTAACGTGGTATAATATAAATGTTTAGGAGGAAAGAACAAATGAAAAAATTAAAAACAATATTAGTATGTGGTTTTTGTTTATTACTACTTACTGGATGTGGTGAAAAGGTTGTACCAAAATTAGATAATGGAGAGGAAGCAATTACTACATTAAAAGATGGTAGAAAAATAAGTATATCTGATCTTTATAGCAAATTAAAAGATCAATACGGTTTAGAATCTTTAATGAACATTATTGATAAAATAATCTTAGAAGATAAGTATTCTTCTGATATAGATGCAGCTAAAGAAAGTGCAACAAATACTATGAATCAATTAAAAGAAAGTTATGGAGATAATTTACTACAAGCAATTCAACAATATACAAATTTTAATTCTTTAGAAGAATATGAAAACTCAATTTATCTAAATTATCTACAAAATAAAGCAATAAAAGAATATGCTAAAGAAAAAATTAAAGATTCAGATATAAACAAATATTACAAAGACGAAATTAAATCAGATATCAAAGTATCACACATTTTAATTACTGTTGATGCTGCTTCTGATGCAAGTGATAGTGATAAAGCACAAGCTGAAGAAAATGCTAAAAAGACTGCTGAAGAAGTAATTGAAAAATTAAATCAAGCTTCTGATAAAGCACAAGCATTTAAAGATTTAGCTAAAGAGTATTCTAAAGATGATTCTACAAAAGAAGATGGTGGAAATTTAGGTTTTATTAATACAAATACTTTAGGTGATTCTTATAAAAATATGGTAGATAGTGCTTATGGTTTAAAAGATGGTGAATATTCTAAAACACCAATTAAAACCGAACTAGGATTTCATATAGTTTATAGAACTGAAACTAAAGAAAAAGCATCACTTGATGAAGTTAAAGATTCAATATTAGATACATTAGCAGATAAATACATAACTGATAATGCTGAAGCACAAATTAAAGCAATGCAAGAATTAAGAAAAGAATATGATATGGATATTATTGATAGTGATATTCATGATCAATATATTAGATATATTCAAAATTCACTAGCTCAAATTCAAGCTTCTAAAAATAGTGATAAAACAAAGAGTTCAAAATAATTGAACTCTTTTTATTTATTAATAATATTTTTTATATCATTATAATTAAAACCTTTAGTCATTAATTTATTTAATAATTGTAATTCTAATTCTTTTCCACTATATTTTCTAGATAATTTATTATATAAAGTATTATAATTCTTTTGTAAAATACTTAAATCATCTTTAACATCTATTTTATTAACCAAATCTAATATATCATTATTATCATAACCTTTATTATTTAAATCATATAATAATTTTTCTTTTAAATGTTTAGAACTATATTTTCCGTTTGTTTTAATAGACTTTTCTATTATTTTTTTTGCTTTTTCAATCCATACATCTTTATCAATTGAATCTAAATAACTAATAATTTTATCTTCATTTAGTCCTTTATTCTTTAATTCTCTTAATATTTTATAATAACCATTATTAGTTAAATTTATTTGGTCATTAATAAATGATTTTATATATATATCATCATTTAAATATCCTTCTTTATCTAGTTTTTCTATAGTATCATTAATAATATCTATATCAAACTTATTATTTAAATAAGAATGTATTTCTTTTTTAGTTCTTTGTTTTCTAGATATATACTTAATAGATAAATAATAAGCATCATAATAATCATTTTGTTTTAATATATCATCTATATTATCTATTTCTTTAGTCAGTAAAAGATTATTATCTAAAATAATATTATCATATAAAGTTATAGTATCATCATTTTCAAGTACTACTTTATACTTATTTGACTTTAATTTTTGATATTTTATTATTCTCATTTTTACACCTTCACTTAGTTTATTCTAACATAATTTTGTTTTTTATTGAATAGTAATATATTCTCTAGATAGTATTCTTTCATCAGAAACATATTCCATAATAAAATGATTATCTTTCTTACATATAATTATTCCAATGGTTTTATCTTGATTTATTGTCTTTAAATTCTTATCTATATAATTCATATAAGTCTCTATTTGACCTATATGTTCTTTTTTTAATTCTGTTATTTTAAGTTCAATAACAACAAAAGAGTTATAAATATAATTAAATAATAATAAATCTATATAGTTATATTCGCTACCAAGTTTTATTTTATATTCTGAACCTACATAAGTAAAACCATTCCCCAGTTCATATAAAAAGTTATCTAGATTTTCAAGTATAGCTAACTTTAATGCTTTTTCATTTCTTATTTCCTTATTAGTATCAATAACTATTGGATTTTTAACAAAATCTTTAATATTTGTTTCTTCTTTAATAGCTAATTTATTTTTAGTAGATTCAGGTAATCTTTCATATTCTTTAGATTTTATTCTTCTTCCTAATTCTCGATAGCTTAGGTTTTGTTTAATTGAAATATCAATATAATAATTTATTTCATTGATATCCTTTATCGATAATAATTGTTCATAATGACTCATAGTTAATTGGTGCGTCATTGCCGCACCTTTTTTTATTAATATATAAAATTGTCTCATTCTTTTTAATCTTGAGGTTGTGTATCCTTTACCTAATTCCTTAGTTAATCTTTTGGAATACTCTTTAATTAAACCATCACCATACTTTGCTCTTTCTTCACCGCCTTGTGCTTCGATAAGTAGTTTTCCAACAGAAAAATAAGACTGTAAATCATTTTTATTCTTAGAGTAATCTTTTACTTTTTTATATACTTCATTTGAAATAAGTATATCTTTTATTTGATTGTAGTAATTATTTTCCATAATCATCCTTCTTTCTAAAAAATTGAGTTTACATATTTGAAAATATAAATAATATATCTTCTCACTAGTTATATACTCGATAAATACTTGATTTCCTTTTTTTAAAAGAAATTTTCTTAAAATTAGACACAAATTATACATATTTAAAAATAAATTAATTTATAATTTACATTGTACTTTACGTAAAGTAATAACTATATATTGTACTGGTGAGATGTAGCTATATTATAATATTAATAGAAAGTAGGAACAGTGTATGGATAATGAGAATATAGAAATAATTGAAGAAAATAATAAAAAGAAAGGTAATAAAGGACCATATGTAACTGCAATATTAATGGCATTACTTTTAGTAATAACTATAACTGCAACATCATATGCATATTTTACTGCTAATGTAAGTGGTACAGGACAAAATAATGTTGTAACTACAACATCATTAGAGATAGAATTTAGTGATGGACCACAAGTATCACTTAATAATGCTTTACCAGGGACATCAGTTGAAAAGACATTTAAAATAGAAAATAAAGGAAGTGGAGATACAACATATGATGTATATATGTCAGATCTTATAAATACTTTTGCAGACAAATCAGATTTAGTATATACATTAACATCAAGTGATGGAGGAGCAAATATAAGTGAAACACAAGTACCAGATGTAAATACAAAGATAGTACAAAATCAATTATTACGAGAAAATGAAGAACACAATTACGTATTAAGAATAACATTTAAAGAAACAAATGATAATCAAGATGATAATAAAGGAAAAGAATTTAGTGTAACAATAAGAGTAAATGAAGAAAAAGAAGCAACAAAACCAGCAGTAGTTGTAATAAAAGAAAAAGATGTAGTAGATGATGAAACAGACGATCATAATTTAAGATATATTGGGGCAGATCCAGATAATTATGTATTATTTAATGATGAATTATGGAGAATAATAGGTGTAATGAATAATATAGAGACTGAAAGTGGGCAGACACAGTCATTACTTAAAATAATAAGAAACGAATCATTGGGAAGTTATTCATGGGATACATCAGCATCTGATGTAAATAATGGATATGGAGTAAATGAATGGTCTCAAGCAGATATAATGCAAGAATTAAATAATGATTATTTAGGAAATGTTCAAGTTGGAACAGATGGGTATTGGTATAATGGCTCAAATAATACCAAAACTGCCGCGATGCCTAGTACAATGATAAATAACGAGGCACAAAATATGATGGAAAGTGTTGTATGGAATCTAGGTTCCCCAAACATTAATAATGGCACACATGATTTTAACTGGACAAGTAGCAATAATGGTGTTACCGCACCTATATCATATATTAGAGAAAAAAATAACTATAGTGAAAAAATGTGTACAAATGGATATGACTGTAATGACACAGTAACAAGAACAACTAGATGGATAGGCCGAGTTGCTTTAATATATCCAAGTGATTATTTATTTGCAACAAGCGGAGGAAGTACAACAAATAGAGAAAGATGTTTAAACATTCCTATGAGTTCATGGAACGATTCCGAAGGAAGCGATTGTGTAAATAATACTTGGCTATCTAATTTTGAAGATTATCAATGGACATTGTCAACATATCCTTATTATTCAGATTCATATGAAGTATTTTCGATACGTGGAGTAGCCGGTCATGTTTTATTTTCTAGCGCATATGATACTGATATTATTAAACCTGTAATTTATCTTAAATCTTCAGTTAAAATAACTGGTGGATCTGGAACATCCACAAATCCATATACATTAGAATGAAAACAGATTATTCTGTTTTTTTTATTAAATATACATATAATTTAGTATTGTATTTATTTATATTTTTTGATACAATACCTATGGCTCTTAAGGAGCTAATATTCATGTTTATCTAGAGAAATCTCGAGTGCCCATAGGGTGAGATGACTTGCCATAAGGATAAACAGAAGATAAAAACGAAGGAGGAATAAAATTATGGCTGTAGTTTCAATAAGTAATTTATTAGAAGCTGGGGTTCATTTTGGTCATCAAACTAAAAGATGGAACCCAAAAATGAAGGAGTATATTTATACTTCAAGAGATGATATTTATATCATTGATTTACAAAAAACAATGGAGTGCATGGAAGTTGCCTATGCAGCAATGTCAGAAATTGCTAAAAATGGTGGATCATTCATTTTTGTAGGAACTAAGAAACAAGCACAAGAAGCATCTTTAGAAAATGCAACAAGATCTAAATCATTCTATGTAATAGAAAGATGGTTAGGTGGAACTTTAACTAATTTTAGAACAATTAGAAAAAGAGTTAAAAGATTAGAAGAAATCGAAAAAATGGAAGAAAATGGAACATTTGATATTCTACCTAAAAAAGAAGTAATTAAAATTAAAAAGGAATATGACAAATTAAAGAAATTACTTGAAGGTATTAGAGGAATGGAAAAACTTCCACAAGCAATGATTATTGTTGATCCTAAGAAGGAAGCAAATGCTGTTAAAGAAGCAAGAAAATTAAATATTCCAGTATTTGGAATTGTTGATACAAATTGTGATCCTGATGATGTTGATTATGTTATTCCAGGAAACGATGATGCTGTTAGATCTGTAAAAGTAGTTTTAGGAGCATTAACTAACGCTATTTGTGAAGCAAATGGTTTAGAAATTATTGATTATTCATCTGAAGTAGAAACTAGTGAAACACAAGATGCTGTTAAAAAAGAAGTTAAAGAAGACAAAAAAGTAGAGAAAAAAGAAACTAAAAAAGAAGAAAAAGTAGTAGAAAAGACTGAAAAAGTAGAAAAAGAAACTAAGAAAGCAACTAAGAAAGAAGATTTATCTTCAAAAACTTTAACTGAATTAAAAGCTATTGCAAAGGATAAAGGTCTTAAAGGATACTCTACAATGAAAAAAGATGAATTAATTAAAGAATTAGAGAAATAAGAAGGAGGAAAACATATGATTACTGCAGAATTAGTAAAAGAATTAAGAGATAAAACTGGTGCAGGTATGATGGATTGTAAAAAAGCATTAACTGAAACTAATGGTAATGTTGAAGAAGCTGTTGATTGGTTAAGAGAAAAGGGAATTTCTAAAGCTGAAAAGAAACAATCTAGAATTGCTGCTGAAGGTTTAGCAAATATATTTGTTAATGGTAACAAAGCTGTTGTTTTAGAAGTAAACTCTGAAACAGACTTTGTTTCAAAAAATGATGAATTTAAAGAAATGGTTGAATCAATTGGTAATGCTATTTTAAATAGTGATGTTAAAACTGTTGAAGATGCTTTAAACTTAACAGTTGAAGGTAGTACAATTAATGATTATATCGTAGCAAAAACAGCTAAAATTGGTGAAAAATTATCTTTCAGAAGATTTGAAGTTGTTGATAAAAATGATGATGAAGTATTTGGTTCATACTTACATATGGGTGGAAAAATTGCTACTTTAACTGTTGTTAAAGGTGGTAATGAAGAAGTTGCTAAAGATGTTGCAATGCAAGCAGCAGCTATGAAACCTAAATATGTATTTGAAAGTGATGTACCTGAAAGTGATATTGAAGCAGAAAAGAAAGTATTAAAAGAACAAGCTATGAATGAAGGAAAACCTGCTGATATTGCTGAAAAAATGGTTGAAGGTAGAATGAAAAAATTCTATAAAGAACAATGTCTAATTGATCAAGCATTTATTAAAGATGATTCAATTGATGTTCAAACATATTTAAATAATAATAATGCTGAGTTAATCTCTATGACAAGATACGAAGTTGGTGAAGGTATGGAACATAGAGAAGAAAACTTTGCTGAAGAAGTTATGAAACAAGTTAATGGTAAATAACTTAACACTGATAAGATACTTAAAATTGACTAAGTATCTTTTTTCATGATAAAATTATTAAAGTAAAGGAAGTAATTTAATGAAGAAATATTCAAGAATTATTATATATTGTTTATTATTTGCTATATTAATTGGTATGTTTATATATTTAGGAAAGAAAGATTTTAGTGATACAACTAAACAATCTGATAATGTTAAATTTGCTTCAGAATATAGTATTAATAAAGATAATCCATTTGTATATTCATACGGATCAGAAATAGTAGATATTATAAAAAATAAGTCTGGTATTATATATCTAGGTTTTTCATCAAATGATTGGTGTAAGTATTATGTTAAATATTTATATGATGTTTTAAAGGATAATGATGTAAAGAAAGTATATTATTATGATTTATTAAAGGATAGATCAAAGAATACAAAAAATTATTTAGAATTAGAGAATTTATTATCTGATTATTTATATAAATTAGATAATGGTAATATTCATGTTTTAACACCAGCATTATTATTTGTTAAAAATGGTAAGATTATTTATTTTGATGATGAAACATCTATTGAAAGAAATAATTTAACTCCAGATTTATACTGGACTAATGAGAATATTGATAATTTTAAAAATAAAATTAATACATACATTAAAGAAGTTGGTATATATGAATAGAGTAGAAAAAAATGCAGGTAGTATTGTTTTATTTGTATTAATATTATTAGTTATAACAATTGGTGGATATTTTGGTATCAAAAAGATAACTAATAAAGATACTAATCAAGATAATAATACACAAAATATTGAAGTTAAAAGTATAAAAAAAGATGATAGCAAAGATTTTGTATATTTTATTAATGAAAAAGAACTTAGTGAGAAAAAAGAATTAAAATATAAAGATATAGTAATAAATATTAATAGTGAAGATGCTTCAAAGTTAGAAAAAGAATTAAATGATAAGATGGCTTCTATTAAAAATAATGTTACTAAAATAAATGAAGTTGATATTGATACATCTAATATGATAATAGATGATGATATATATGAAGCAGAAATGATAGATTATACTATAGCAACCTCAACTGATTATTTATCTATTACAGTTAATAATTATACTTATAATTTAAAAGAAGAAGCAACTAATGCAAAGTTATCATTTTATGTATTTGATTTATCTACTGGAAAACTATTAACTAATAGAGATATTTTGAATAAAGAAAACAAAACAGATCAAGATATGAGAGCTAGAATAAGAGAATATATTAAAAATGATGAAGGTGTAGATATAGATGCTACTTTAAATCAAGAGTATAAATTATCTATTTCCGATAGTGGTAAGATTATAATTAATACTATCGTTAAAACTAATTCACTTGATTATAGCGTTGCAATAGATTATAAATAGACTTGATGTCTATTTTTTTAATCTAATATTGAAAATGTATGTTTTTTTTAATATAATACTATTATAGAAATGGAGATTATTTATGAATTTAAATGAGATTGAATCTAAAATGAATGCTGCTTTAGATAACCTTGATAAAAGATATATGAATATTAGAGCAGGAAGAGCTAATCCATCAATGTTAAATGGAATAATGGTTGATTATTATGGAAATCCAACACCTATTCAAAGTGTTGCAAATATTAATGTTCCTGAAGCAAAACAATTAATAATTAAACCATATGATGTTAGTTGTTTAAAAGAAATTGAAAGGGCTATTAATGAAGCTAATATTGGTATTGCACCAACTAATAATGGTGAAATAATAATACTTAATATTCCTAATTTAACTGAAGATACTAGAAAAGAATATGTAAAACAAGCAAAAGCACAAGCAGAAGAAGCTAAAGTTGCTATTAGAAATATAAGACAAGATGCAAATAATGAAGTAAAAAATGCTAAGTTACCTGAAGATGAAGAAAAATCTTCTTTAGATGATATTCAAGAATTAACTAATAAATATAATAAATTAGTTGATGAAAAAGAAAAAGAAAAAGAAGCAGAATTAATGGAAATATAAAAAATAAAAGAGAACTACATAAGTAATTCTCTTTTTTTACTATATGGTGTTTCCGAGGTGATTCGAACACCTGACCGACCGCTTAGAAGGCGGTTGCTCTATCCAGCTGAGCTACGGAAACAAAAATCTTTTCAACTGACATTGATAATTATATACTATTTTTTTTATAAATGCAATAAAATGTTGCAATTTATTATTAAATAATGTAGAATAATAGGCAAATTCGAGGGGATATTTATGTTTTTAAGTAAAGAAGGTTTAGCTGCTATTTTTTATACAGATAAAAATTATAAAGATGATAAACAAGTATTACTATTGGATAGTATTGCTTTAATTAATTATGATGTTATTACAAGTAGTTTTGAAGTTAAGTCAGGTAGTTTTATTAATAAAACAAATAAAGATTTTAATATAATTACTGGAAATAAAGAATTCTTATATAAAGATAATATTATTTTGTCTTATACAAACTGTGATAAAGAGTATAGTGTATTTTGCTTTACTAAAAAAGATATTGATGATTTATATAAAAAAGATCGTAAAGCATCTCAAATAAATAAATATTATGAAATGTATCAAAGATTATCTGGAATTGTATTAGTTAAAAGAGATGATAGTATTTTATCATTTTTTAACGAAATGCAGTTATTAAGAAGCGTTTTAACTCAAAAGTCTTTTGAAGAAATGCTTGGTTTTACATCCCCTGTAAAAGATGATGAAGAAGATAATTCAAATGAAAAGGATAATAATGAAGAAATAAAGACAACATCATTTTTATTTCCATTTGGTATGCCAATGGTTTTAGAATATAGTGATGAAAGTGCAATGAGAAGTAAAAATGAAGATGATTTAGAATTGGTTGATATTTCTAGAAAAAATAAAAAAGAAAAGAATTTTGAATTAGATAAAATTAATATTAATGATATTATTAGCGATATAAATTCCAAGATAGTTGGACAAGAAAAGGCAGTAAAAACTTTAGTTACTAACATATATTATAATCAAGTATTAATTGAAAATTTATCCAAAAATGATGATATAGATTCTTCTGAACTTGATAGTAGAAAAATATCTATATTACTTGATGGATCTACAGGAACTGGTAAAACTGCGATATTAAAAGAAATTGCAGCCAAATTAGATTTGCCAATTGATATTGTTAATGCTAATTCCTTTTCTGAAACAGGATATGTTGGTCCAACTATAACAGATATATTATCTAGATTATTAAAAAAAGCAAATGGTAATTTAGAATTAGCTGAAAGAGGAATTATTGTTTTAGATGAAATAGATAAAATTGCAACACCAGATACATATGATACTAGAGATATGAAAAAGGGTGTTCAAGAAGAATTACTATCCTTTATTGGTGGTGGTAAGTATGATATTGCAATTTCTAGTGGTTTTATGAAAAATTCAGTATCATTTGATACAAGTAAGATAACATTTATTCTTAGTGGTGCTTTTACTAAATTAAGGGAAGATAAAATTCAAGAGCAAGAAAAGAAAATAAATGGTATGGGCTTTAATAGTGGTAATAATGATTTAAAAAATGAATATGAAATTACTTCTCAAGATTATATTGATTATGGTTTAATGAGAGAATTCTTTGGTAGAATTAAAGTATTAACTAGTACTAAATCTTATTCAATTGATGATTTAAAAACTATTTTACTAAATTCAAAAATAAGTCCTTTAAAGAATTTTGAAAAGACTATTCAAATGTTTGGTTATAACAATTTAAAATATAATGATGAAGTATTAGATAAAATATGTGAAGAAGCATATAAATTAGATACTGGTGCAAGAGGATTACAAAGTATTATGGCCAACATTCAAAATAAGATATTAATTGATTTAATTAATCAAACATATAATTTAAATGAACCTATTGAAATAAATGATAATTTATTAGATGAATATAAAAAAGATAATATACGTACATATACAAGAAAAAAGTAGAAAGTATTTGACATTATAGTATATATTTGGTACAATTTTGATGTTTTAAAGGCTTTCTTTAAAACCGCACTAAAAAGGTTAAAGAGTATTTATACCACCTCAAGGGCGCGACTTAAAAATGATAAAGGAGGTATGATTAATGAAAGCTATATTTGAATCAGGTGGAAAACAATATTTAGTTTCTGAAGGCGATGTTGTTTTTGTCGAAAAACTTGATGTAGAAGAAAAGAAAGAAGTTACTTTTGATAACGTACTTATGGTTGATAATACTGTTGGTACTCCAAATGTTAAAGGTGCTAAAGTTATTGGTGTAGTTGAAAAAAATGGTAAAGGTAAAAAGATTAAAGTATTTACTTATAAAAATAAAACAACTACTTCAAGAAGATTAAAAGGTCATAGACAACCATATACTAAAGTAGTTATAAAAAGTATTGTTAAATAATTATGATTAATATTAGTTATAAAAAAGATATAATTATTAAGGAAATTAAAATATCTGGTCATGCAAATTTTGCTGAATTTGGTAAAGATATTGTTTGTGCTGCTGTATCATCAATTGTTACAACAACAATTAATAATATTTTATCACTTGATAATAAAGCAATAAAATATGAAGATAATGATGGTTATATTTTAATTACTAATGAGGATAATGAGATGGCTGATAAGTTATTAAATAATATGTTAAGTATGTTAAATGAATTAGCTGAGGATTATCCAAAAAATATTAAAATAGGAGGATAAAATAATGAAATTTTTAAAGTTAAATATTCAATTATTCGCTCATAAAAAAGGACAATCTTCTACTCAAAACGGAAGAGATTCTGCTGGTCGTAGATTAGGAGCTAAAGCTGCTGATGGACAAACAGTTACTGCAGGTTCAATTCTTTATAGACAAAGAGGAACTAAAATTAATCCTGGTATTAATGTTGGTATTGGATCTGATGATACACTATTTGCAAAAATTGCTGGTGTAGTAAAATATGAACGTATTGGAAAAAATAAAAAACAAGTAAGTGTTTACGAAGTAAAGTAAACACTTTTTTTAATATATATTTTATGATATACTAATATGTAATGATAGAAAGGGATTGTAATATGATAGTAGTATTTATTTTATTAGGAATGTTTTTAGCATCGTTTTATCATTTTTTTGCAGATAGAAAATCTAATAATCAGTCTATTGTCAAACCTTCACCACATTGTGATTTTTGTAATAAAAAATTGAAGTGGTACGAAAAGATACCTATATTTTCATATATTATTCAAGGTGGTTTATGTAATAATTGTCATGAAAAATTACCATTATCATATTTTTTATCTGAAGTAATTCTTGGTTTTACTTTTGGATTTGGTTATTATTTATATGGTATATCATATGAACTCTTTGCTTTTTTAATAATAATATCATTAGCAACAATAATATGTATTAGTGATTTCAAATATTTAGTAATTCTTGATTATCCCTTATTTATAAGTGTAATATTAATTATTATTTTAAAGTATTGTTATTTTGGGTTAACTCCTACTTTAAAAGCAATTGTTAGTGGTATCATTTAGTTTTATTCATGTTAATTATTAAGATAATTGGTGATAAGTTTTATGGTAGAGAATCACTTGGATGGGGAGATGTAAAACTTGCATTATTTATGGGAACTGTCTTAGGAATAAAACTAGGTTTTATGTCTTTGATAATAGGTTCATTTATTGCTCTTCCTTACGCAGTATATTATGTAATAAAAAAAGAAGAAAAAGAAATACCATATGGGCCTTTCTTAATTATTGGAGTATTTATTACATTTATATTTATGAGAGATATAAGTTTATTTATAAATAGTTTCTTTATGATTAAGTAAAAAAAATTTTAAGGTGCATTTTAGCACTTTTTTTGATATAATTTTGTTTACATGTGGAAGTGATGAATATGAAATTACCAAATTATGAAGATGAAAGAAAGAGAACTAACGAAGAAGTTAAGTTTATTTATTTAGATGACGAATTTAATAATGATGCTTTAAAAAATAAAAAGTATTTTTTAAAAACTTATGGTTGTCAAATGAATGTTCATGATAGTGAAGAATTAAGAGCACATCTTGAAAATCTAGGTGCAGTTGAAACAGATGATTTAGATGAGTCTGATATTGTTATATTAAATACGTGTGCAATTAGAGAAAATGCTCATGATAAAGTGTTTGGATACTTAGGTAGATGTAAACATATTAAAGAACAAAGAGATTTGATTATATGTTTATGTGGTTGTATGGCTCAAGAAGAAAGTGTAACAACTGAAATTAGAGAAAAGTATCCTTATGTTGATATTGTTTTTGGTACTCATAATATTCATGAACTTCCTAAATTAATACTTAATCATCAAAAGAAACAAGATATTGAGGTATATTCAATCGAAGGAAATGTATATGAAAATATACCATATAAAAGGGATTCTAAAATTAGTGCATGGGTTAATATAATGTATGGTTGTGATAAGTTTTGTACTTATTGTATTGTTCCTTATACTAGAGGTAAACAAAGAAGTAGAAAGTCAATTGATATAATTGATGAAGTTAATGATTTAGTAAAATGTGGATATCAAGAAATAACTCTTTTAGGACAAAATGTTAATGCTTATGGAAAAGATTTAGATAATGAAGTATCATTTGCTAAATTACTGGAATTAGTTGCTAAAACTGGAATAAAAAGACTTCGTTTTGTAACATCTCATCCATGGGATTTTACGGATGAAATGATTGATGTTATATCTAAGTATGATAATATAATGCCTTATATACATCTTCCATTACAATCTGGATCATCTAAAATATTAAAATTAATGGGAAGAAGATATACTAAAGAAGAATATTTAGATTTATATAAAAAGATGAAAGAAAAAATTAGTGATGTTGCAATAACAACAGATATTATTGTTGGTTTTCCAAATGAAAGTGATGAAGACTTTAGTGAAACATTAGATGTAGTTAAGAAATGTGAATTTGATTCAGCCTATACATTTATTTATTCGCCAAGAATTGGAACACCTGCTGCTAAAATGAAAGATAGTGTTTCATTGGAAACAAAAGAAAAGAGATTACAAGAATTAAATAAATTAATCAATCATTATTCAAATATTAAGAATAAGGAATACTTAAATAAAACTGTAAAAGTTTTAATTACTGGTATTTCTGATAAGGATAATAATAAGGTATGTGGTTATACTGAAACAATGAAACTTGTAAATGTTGATGCACCAAAAGATACCATTGGAAAAATAATAGATGTTAAAATAACAGATACTAAAAGTTTTTCAATGGATGGTGAAATAGTTTAAAAAATATTGTCAAATAATTTATTAAATGCTATAATAACAACTAGTGGAGAAAGGAGGGATTAAAATGACAAAGGTAATAGTTCCAGATGGTAATGTAGATAGAGCCTTAAAAAACTTAAAGGTTAAAGTTGCCAGAGGTGGTGTCCCTTCTAAACTTAAAGAGAGAAAATTCTATGAAAAACCAGGAGTAAAAAATAGAAGAAAAAAAGAAGAAATGACAAGAAATGCTAGAAAGCATGCAAGAAGATATAATTAAGGGTGAAAAAAATGATAATAGATAATATTAATAATGATATTGCTAGATTAATGAAAGAAAATGATAAAGTTAATTTAACAACATTAAAAATGGCTAAGAATGCTATTCAAACAGAAAAAATTAATCAAAATAAAGAATTAACAAATGATGATGTAATTGCAGTACTTAGAAAATTTATTAAGCAAAAAAAAGATGATATCGAAGAATATTCAAAGTTTAATAAGGATGATGTAGTTAAAGCCTTAAAAAATGAGGTAGAATTAATTAGTAGTTATTTACCTGAAGAATTATCTATTGATGATATTAATTTAGGTTTAGATGAAATATTTGCTGATATTAAACCAGAGTCAATAAAAGATATGGGAAAACTTATGGCTGCAGCAAATGAAAAGTTTGGAGTAAATGCTGATAAAGCATTAGTATCTAAATTAATTAAGGAAAGATTGAGTTAAAACTCAATTTTTTTTATTTTTTATAAAAAAATGTAAATAAAATGTACAAATTTCATTTAAAAAAAAGGAAATCAAGGATTTACCGATAATAATAATAGTAGAGGGACTAATTAATTATTTATAATTATTAGTCCTTTTATTATGAATAAAAATGTTGAAATTTGTGATTAGAAAAGGAGGTAATACTATGTCAAATAGTTTAGTAACAACTGATATCTTTGTTAAAGATATAAGAATAAGAGTTATTAACATTAATGGTGAAGAATATTTATCATTAACAGATATGGCAAAATTTGCTAATCCAGAAGAACCACGGTTTCCAATACAAAACTGGATGAGAAGTAAAGATGTAATAAATTTTCTAGGTTTATGGGAACAATTGAATAATTGTAATTTTAACCGTGTCGAATTCGACGCGGTTAAAAATGAAGCTGGTGAAAACTCATTTAGAATATCACCCCATAGATGGATTAAACAAACCAATGCTATAGGTATGATATCAAAAGCGGGAAAATATAATAGTGGAACATATGCATATCCTGATATTGCTTTTGAATTTGCTTCATGGATTGATGTTAAATTTAAATTATATCTTATTCAGAAATTTGAAAGATTAAAGAAAAATGAAGCATATCAAAACAATTTAAAGTGGCAAGCTAATAGATTACTTTCTAAAGCTAATTATCTAGTTCATACTGAGGCTATTAAAAATTATATTATTCCAAAAGTAAGTGAAGATCAAATAAGAATTACATAAATAATAAATCTATCGAAGAGTTAAAACAATTAGAAAATAACATGAAGGGAGTTGATTAAAATGTCAAATAGTTTAATAACAACTGATATCTTTGTAAATAATAATAGAATTGGAATTATGAGAGTAGGAAATGTTGATTATATTTCCTTAACAGATTTAGCTAGATTTGAAAATAAAGATAATCCATCAAATTTAATTAATAAGTGGATGTCTAATAAAGATTCATTTGAATTTTATTCCTTTTGGGAAGAATTAAATAATATAAATTTTAATTTCACTGAATTACGTGAAATTAAAAATAAAGTAGGATTAAATCGATTTACCATGTCACCAGCAAAGTGGAAAAAAACTACTAATGCTATTGGTATAATTCCTAGTTCTGGCAAGTATAGTAAAGGTACATATGCACATCCTGATATTGCTTTTGAATTTGCTTCATGGATTGATGTTAAATTTAAATTATATCTTATTCAGGAATTTGAA
>CACZPQ010000001.1 GCA_902783185.1 uncultured Erysipelotrichaceae bacterium | reverse complement strand
TCAATTTTCATTCCCTTTATATCTGGAATTTTTTTCATTGTACTCATACCATTATCCCTACCTTATTTTCCTAATATCATTTTATCATATGCATTTTAAAAATACTAGTTTTTACTAGTATTTTTATATTAATTATTAATCTCTACTATATTAAATATTTACATTGTCAATTTCTTTTCTTTTTCATCAACAAAACTATTAACAAGCCTAAAATCCATTCTTTCATGTTCTAACTTATGAGATGCATATTCCATTAAACATTCATGACAATTTTCAAATGCATGACAACGATTAGCAACTGAACCTACTGCATCACCTGGAACGCATAAGTCAGATTCTTCCCATTCTTCAACCTTTTCAAGTGGTGTTAATTTTCCATGTAAATGAATTTCTTCAATTTGTTCATCAGTAATAGAATCATAAAACATCATACTATTACTTCTTATTATTCTTACAATAATATAATTGCATAAAGAAGCAAATACAACAATTTGACCATCCTTACCCTTAGTATAAATAGCTGTATTAATAATATCATCATTTATATTATCAACAAACATTAAAAAATAATTTTTATATTCTTCATAATTTTTAAATATAAATACCTCATTTTTATCATATCCAAATGATGGTATATCAAGTTTTATGTTTTTATTAACATCTTCATGTTTAACAACTTTTGTATGTGTTAAATATAAATATAATTTTGTTTTCAAGTCTAAATCATTCATTTAAATAAACCCTCCAAAATAATTATATCACGAATAAAAAAGAATAGTAAAAAAAAGCGGAGCCGTAATGGCTCCAAGGGGGTTTTGGTTGATTGTATAAGTTACAATAATCGTAAAATATACAACCGATAATTATAATAGCATAGCATTGCTATGCTATTATAATATTAATAAATTTTTTTGATTTTGTCAATTATTAATATCAAGACTTGTCATTATATCTCTATATAAGACATTATTATCAAAATTATTTAAGTATTTTTCACTATCTTCTTTTGCTTGTAATAGTACCTGATAATTCCTTTTTAAATCTGCTATTTTAAAGATCATATCACCACTTTGTTTAATACCTAAAAGATCTCCTTGACCACGTAATTTAAAATCTCTTTCACTAATGTAAAATCCATCATTTGATTCTTCCATTACTTTTAATCTTTCTATATCTTGATTACAGATTAAATAACAATATGATTCAAAATCATTTCTTCCCACTCTACCTCTTAACTGATGAAGAGTAGCAAGTCCAAATCTTTCTGAGTTATAAATAACCATAATTGTTGCATTTTTTACATCTACTCCAACTTCAATAACTGTTGTTGAAATTAATATTTGTATTTTTTTATTTTTATATTCATTCATTACTTTATTCTTTGCATCTTTTTTCATTTTACCATGCAAGATTCCAATATTTACTTTTTTACCGAAAGCTTTATCAAGATTTTCTTTTATTTTTTTTATATCATTAATATTTGAAGTTTCTTCATCTTCAATTAAAGGTGCTACAACATATATTTGATGTCCAAGTTTTAATTCTGACCAAATACACTCTAAAACATCTTTTATTTCACTTTCTTTTTTTACAACTGTTTTTATTTCTTTTCTTCCACTTGGTTTAGTTTTTATTATAGATAAATCCATATCACCATATAAGGCTAAAGCATAAGTTCTCGGTATTGGTGTAGCAGACATATATAAAATGTCTGTCATAACACCTTTATTTTGTATAATTTTTCTTTGATTAACCCCAAATCTATGTTGTTCATCTGTAATTACTAATCCTAAATTATTAAATATAACATTATCAGATAAAATAGCATGTGTTCCTATTAAAACATCTATTTTTCCATCACTTAAATCACTTAGTATTTTTTTCTTTTCAGCTGCTTTTTGACTACCTACTAGTAAGGCTACTTTCATATTTTTTAAATCTTTAGAGATAGTATTAAAATGTTGGTTTGCTAATACCTCAGTAGGTGCCATTAAAACTCCTTGATATCCACCTAAATAATTTATATAAAGTGCTATTTCACTTACAACAGTTTTACCAGAGCCAACATCTCCGAGTAATAACCTATTCATTCTTTTTTTAGTTGTTAAATCATTATATATATCTTTAGCAGCTTTTTCTTGATCTTTAGTTAATTCAAAAGGCAGATTAGAAATAAATTCTTCTACTTTAGCATAATCTACTTTTCTATCTAATCCATAATCCATCTTAGTTCTTTTATACTTTAAATAATTCATCTTAAACATAAATTTAAATAATTCTTCATATATTAATCTTTTCTTTGCTTCATTAAACATTTTCTTATCACTTGGATTATGAATTTCATTAACTGCACTAATTTTATCAATAAAATTATACTTATTTATATAATCATATGGAATATAATCTCTTAAATCAATTCTTGATTCTAATATATTTAAAATAATCTTATTCATTTGTTTATTAGTAATACCCTTAATTAAATGATATACAGGTTCTATTTTAGGAATATCAATTACTTCAAATTTAATATCACTTGCAATAAATGTGTTGCTCTTATTATTATACTTTCCTATTAAAGAAATATTTTTTCCAATAATAATGTTTTTTTTCATAAAACCACGATTAAAAATCATTACCTTAATAATTTTATTTTCAGTAATAACTCTAAAACTCATACTATTAAAATTTTTTCTTATATATGCAACTTTAGGCAATGATTCAATAGTACCAGTTATTAAACCAGGATTATCTATTGTTTCAGATAAATTAGTTCTTGCTAAAACATTATACTTATATGGATAATATTCTAATAAATCTTCTAAAAAAGTAATATCTAATTTCTCTAAAACTTTAATAGTTTTAGGTCCAATTCCTTTAATTTCTTCCAAATTCATAATTTTTACCCCAATACTTAACACTTTCTTTACAATTATAGCAAAAAAAAGTTGACTTTTAAAGCACTTTCCATTAATATAATACTTACCAATTTGCTTTAGGGCAAGTTGGTGCTAGTATCACACTAGCCAACCCCTTTTTATTCTTTTTTTGAGGTAGTTCCCAAGGGGGTCTACCTCTTTTTGTTTGCTTGTGTTATAATGTTCATGGTGGTAATAATGAAAAGAAATAAAACATATCTTATAAGTGCATTAATTGTATCAACATATGACTTATACATAATTGTAAGAACAATATATTACTTATTTAATAAAGATACTTATGGTAATGTATATTTTGAATTTATGTTTTACCCACATTTGATATTTATCTTATTAGGAACAATATTTAATTATATTTTATATTTTAAAGAGAATAATAAATTAAAGATAGCAACTCTTGTATCATATATATTAGCAATTATATTTTTATTCATAAATAAATAGTGATTATATTAATCACTATTTTTTAATTTATATTTTGTTTCCAATTCTTTAATTGATTTATTTGGTGTTGGTAAATCTTCAGGCATAGTACCTCCCAATTCATTTATTGTGTCTCTTATTTTCTTACCAACTTCATAATGAATTTCACAAGATTTTGATTCACCTATAATATTGTCTTTTTTTAATTTTGAATTTGTTTGTACTATTCTAAATAAATTATCGGCTAATTCTTCACTTCCCATATTATCAAGCATATCTTCTCTATATCTTAATTCTTTCCTTTTAGCTATATCATCGGCTGTTTCTCCATTATATAATCCTTTATATCCAGCATTATGAAACTTATCTAGATTTTTTACTCCTGCATTAACCGCTGTCCTATTTAGGGTATAATTTTCTTTCTTAGTCTGTTTTCTTATCTTTAATCTTTTTTCATCCTCAGATAAATGTTCATATTCCTCTAAAATCTCTTGTTTTCTAGTTTGAATTGCAAAATAAGTTTGACCTAATGCAACTGCTTTTGTTCTTGGATCACATTTTTGAACAATTAAATAACATGCGTATCTAGTTAATTTATAATCCGATATTTTTCTTCTAGTTTTAGAACCAATATCTACCAATTTACCCACTTGGGTAAATTGGTCAATAACATTATAATTACTTGCTTTACAAGCATTTTTAGCTCTTTCAATAGTACTTAAAAATTTTTGCCATTTTTTATAATCTAATACCTTCATCAATTCTCTTGCATACCAAAACTCTACTCCTTCATCATCAATATGTTTAATATTTTCAAATATAGTTTCATTATAATTAATTATTTCATTTTTCATTATATTCACTTTCCTTTCTTTTTTTGAAAAATAAAATTTTATTTAATTATTGGTTGCATAATTATTTAAATCACCTCCTTAACAAAAAAAGCAGGAGATACCTCCTACTCTTTTTAAGTAAGAAATATCTCCTGCGGTCATGCATATTCATACCTTGCCCTTATAAATACACGTCGCAACCAAATTGTCTATCAACACATGGCAAGCTAATTGATACTATAATTATAACATTTTATTCAGTAATAAACAACAAAAAATGTAATTATTTATTTGCCATTTTTTTATATTCTTCATATTTTTTCTTAGCATATTTAATATTCTGACTTAATAATTCTTTAGCTAAATTTGGATCTTTTGTAACAAGTGATCTATATCTAACTTCATTCATTAAAAAGTCTTTATATTTAGTAAAATCAGGTTCTCTTGAATCAATATATAGTTTATCTTCTTCAGGATTATATCTCATTAATGTTAAATATCCAGAATCTACAGCAAGTTTTTGTTCATTTGTTGCGTTACACATCCCACCCTTAATACCTTGCTCTATACATGGACTATAACATATAACAATACTAGGACCATTGTGTTCTTCAGCCTCTTTAAATGTTTTTATTGTTTGCATAAAATTAGATCCTAAAGAAACATTTCCAACATAACAATTTGGATAATTCATTGCAATTTTAAACAAATCTTTCTTAGTAGTTCTTTTACCTTTACTTGCAAATTCTGCTACTTGACCATATCTTGAAGATTTGGAAGCTTGACCACCAGTGTTGGAGTAAACCTCAGTATCTAAAACAATAATATTAACATTTTCATTCGATGAAAGAATATGATCAATACCACCAAAACCAATATCATATGCCCATCCATCCCCTCCAACAATAAATACTGATCTAGCAGGCATATAATTTAAAATATTTTTTAATTCCTCTGGGATATTTAATTTTTCTAATTCTTCTTTTACCTTAGTAGTAATTTCATAGTCATCTTGATTATCTAAATAATCTTTATATAGTTTTTGTACATCTTTATTAACTTTATCATAAGTATCATTAATAATATTTACTATTCTTTCATGCATTTTATTATATGTTAATTTTATTCCATATCCAAATTCAGCATTATCTTCAAATAAAGAATTAGCCCATGGAATACTATATGGAGTTGATGGTGTTGAACCACCATATATAGATGAACAGCCTGTTGCATTAGCAATAACCATTTTATCACCAAATAGTTGTGTTAAAAGTTTAATATAAGGGGTTTCTCCACATCCAGCACAGGCACCAGAAAATTCAAACTTAGTTTTTTCTAATTGACTACCTTTAATTGTATATTTATCAACTACTTTTGGATTATTATAGTTTTCAAACATATCGTGAATATAGTCATTATCTTTATCATCAATTTGATCAAACACAAGTGCTTTTTCACCCTTTTTACCTGGGCAAACATTTATACATAAACCACAACTTAAACAATCTTCTTTACTTACTAATACTTGATAATTATATTCTTTATTACCAATTAAAGGAATAGAATTTTTAACATCCTTATTGACAATAAATGGTCTTATTGCAGCATGCGGACAAACAATTGAACACATTCCACATTCAATACAATTATCACTAATCCATTTTGGAACTAAGCTTGATGTTGCTCTTTTTTCATTCTTAGTTAAACCACTTGGAAATACACCATTTTTATATTTTAATAAATCACTAGTTTTTAAATTATTACCTCTACGATGATTAATAACATCAAATATATTACTATCTACTTCCAATTTTGATCCAGTTAATGGAAGTTCATTTTTTAGTAATTTTAATGAATCTATACCCTCATTAATAGCATTAATATTAGAATTTATAATATCTTCACCTTTAGTTTTAAATTGTTCTTTAATATTATTAGATAATGTATCTAATGCATCAGGATAATCTAATAGTTTAAGAATAATAATTTCCATTATTTTACTAATTTTACCCTTTATATTATTTCTTAATGCAATTTCATCAGCATTTATTAATAATACTCTTAATTTCTTTTCACTAATAATATTTTTAATATAATCAGGTATCAACTTAATAAACTTAGATATTTCTTTATCTGTATTAATTAATACAGTTGCTTCATTTTGAATATTATCAAACATATCAAATTTTGTTAAGTAATTATCCTTAGTTATTACTAATAAATTAGGTGATGTAACATAATATGGTTCATTTATTACATTATTTCCTATTCTAAGATGAGAAATAGTTATACCACCACTTTTTTTACTATCATATTCAAAATATCCTTGAACATATTTTTTATCTAAAGCACCAATTAATTTTAATATGTCTTTAGAAGCACTAACCATTCCATCACTTCCAAAACCATATATTAATAATTCTTTATTGTTACTTTTAAAATTATAATTGTTCTTTTCTAAACTAAGGTTAGTTATATCATCATCTATTGAAATAGTAAAATTATTCTTTGGATTTGTTTCTAACATTTCATAAACACTTAATATATCATTTGGTGTAGTATTTTTAGATGATAATCCATACCTTCCACCCACAATATTAATTTTAGTATCTTTTAGGGATGCTAAAACATCTAAATATAGTGGTTCACCAATACTTCCATGTTCTTTTGTTCTATCTAATACAGCAATATTTTTTACAGTTTTAGGAATTACATCTTTTAAATATTTATCAGAAAAAGGTCTATATAAATGAACTTCAACTAATCCATATTTTTTATTATTTTTATTTAATTCATCTATAACAATTTTACAAGTATCACAAACAGATCCCATAACAATAATAACACTATCAGCATCACTTGCACCATAATAATTAAATGGTTTATAATTTGTTTTCATTATCTTATTAATCTCACTCATATAATTATTAACTATATCTGGAATTAAATCATAGTCTTTGTTTCTAGCTTCAACACTTTGAAAATAAATATCTTCATTTTCAGCCATTCCTCTTTGATAATTACATTTAACATTTAAAGCATTATTTTTAAATTCTTTTATCTTATCAAAATCAACTAGTTTTATAAGTTCTTCTTCTGGTAATTCCTCAATAGTATTTATTTCATGTGAAGTTCTAAAACCATCAAAGAAATGTAAAAAAGGTACACATGACTTTATAGCACTTAAATGAGCAACAGCAGCTAAGTTTTGTGCATCAAAAACATTTGTTGAAGATAGCATTGCAAATCCAGTTTGTCTTGTTGCATAAATATCACTATGATCACCAAATATAGATAAGGCATGTGTAGCAATTGTTCTTGCAGCAACATGAATTACTCCAGGTAATCCCTCACCTGCTATTTTATACATATTTGGTATCATTAAAAGTAATCCTTGTGAAGCAGTAAAAGTAGTAGCTAAAGAACCACTCACTAATGCACCATGCATTGCACCTGCTGCACCAGCTTCACTTTGCATTTCAACAACATCAACATTATCATTAAAAATATTTTTTTTATTTTTACTATAAGATAAATTATCAATTTGTGATGCCATTGGTGAAGATGGAGTTATTGGATAAATAGATGCAACTTCACTAAATAAATAAGCAATATTTGCACATGCATTATTCCCATCAACTATCTTTTTCATATTATCACCTTATCTTTATTATATAACTTTTTAATTAAAATAAAAAGTATTAGATTTATTGTATTTATATCATATAAAAGATATAACAATAACAGGTATTTAATACCTGTTATTACTTTATACTATATATTAATTAGCAAGTATATATGGATCTGATTGTGTACCTGTTCCACCAGTTATTTTAATTGTAGATTTAAG